>JALYHE010000157.1 GCA_030776705.1 Actinomycetota bacterium
GGTGGGACCTGCTCACCTGCACCGGCGCGGCCTCGGCCCGGTTGGACGTGAACACCGCCGCCGCCGGGACCGCCCGCCTGTGGTCGGTGGCCACCACGGCCAGGTCCGCCTGCTGGCCGGGCTTGATACCGCAAGCGACCCCGCTGGCCGTGAAGCCCTCGGCCGCGGTGACGCTCACGTCCGTCCGTCGCCGGGCGCCGACACTCAGGGGTAGACGCCGGTCACGGGAAGGCCCGCCGTCTCGTCCAGGCCGAGGGCCAGGTTGGCGCACTGCACGGCCTGGCCGGAGGCGCCCTTGACCAGGTTGTCGAGGGCGCACAGGACGAGCACCCAGCCGGTGCGCCGGTCGCGGCGGGCGGTGAGGTGGGCCCGGTTGGAGCCGTAGGTGGCCTTGGTGGACGGAGACGCCTCGTCGACGGCCACGAACGGCTCGGCGGCGTAGAAGTCGGCCAGCACCTCCAGCGGGTCGGCGGCCGAAGCGGGCCGGGCGTAGCAGGTGGCGAGTATCCCCCGCGTCATCGGGACCAGGTGGGGGGTGAACAGCACCTGGGCGCCCGTGGCCTGCTCGATCTCGGGGGTGTGGCGGTGGGAGAGCAGCCCGTAGGCGAGGAAGTCCTCGTTCACGGTGGTGAAGTGACTGGTCTGGCGGAGGGCGCGGCCCGCGCCGGACACGCCGCTGGCGGCGTCGACGACCACCCCGGTCGCCTCCACCGCGCCCGCCCTCACCAGGGGGGCCAGGGCGAGGGCGGCGGCCGTGACGTAGCAACCCGGAGCGGCCACCAGCTCGGCGCCGGCCAGCTGCTCACGGAAGAGCTCGGGGAGGCCGAAGCGGAACTCGTCCAGGAGCTCGGGCGCCGAGTGCTCCTGGCCGTACCACTGCGGGTAGAGGCCGGGGTCGCGCAGGCGGAAGTCGGCGGCCAGGTCGACCACCGCCCCCACCCGCTTGCGCAAGTCGGGCACCAGATGCTGGGAGGCGCCGTGGGGCAGGGTCAGGAACACCAGGTCGAGGCCTTCGGCCGCGGCCGGGTCGGCCTCGCTGAAGACCAGCTCCGGGTAGGCGCCGGCCAGGCTCGGGTAGAGATCGCCGACCCGCATCTCCACGGCGGTGTCGGCCGTGGCCAGCACCACCTCCAGGTCGGGATGGCCGGCGCACAGGCGCAGCAGCTCGGCGCCCGTGTAGCCGGACGCCCCGTAGATACCCACCTTGCGGGGCTCGTGCATCCGCCTAGTATACGACTTATTGCATGGTCATGCAGAAGGCCCCTCGCGTCGGGTCAGCTGCTGTCGGTGCCCCAGTCCTCGTCCTCGCCCTCCCACCTGCGGTCCTGCTCCTTCCAGCGCTCGTCGCGCGCCTCTGCCTTCTCCCGCCAGCGCGTGGCCTCCTCGCGTGAGGCGTAGGGGCCCATGCGGTCCTCCGCCGGGCACTGCTCGCCCTCGGGCTCGGGCTGCTGGTGCTCCAGGCACCAGTACCAGCTCCCTGTCTCGGCGCTGCTCATGAGTCCTACCTCCGACTGTCGTGGACACGGCATTCTGCGTCCCGGCTCGAGGGGCACGCGCCGCGGCGGTGCGAGACTCGTCCCGACCATGGGCGCCAGCTCGCTGAAGGGCCACCTCCTGGTAGCCACGCCGGCCCTGGAGGAGCCGGCCTTCGAGCGCACCGTCGTGCTCATGCTGGAGCACGGCGAGGAAGGCGCGCTGGGCCTGGTGGTCAACCGCCCGAGCGAGCTGGAGCTGGACGAGACCGTGCCCGAGTGGGAGCCCTTCGCCGCCCCTCCCGCGGTCGTCTTCTTCGGTGGGCCCGTGGGCCGGGGCACGGCCATCTGCCTGGCCCGGTCCCCCTCCGGCGACGAAGCCGACGGCTGGACGCCGCTCTTCGGCCCGCTCGGGGCGCTGGACCTGGGCAAGGCCCCCCACGAGGTCGACAAGCCCATCGACGAGATCCGGGTCTTCTCGGGGCACGCCGGCTGGGGCCCGGGCCAGCTCGAGGGCGAGATCGCCCAGGGCGCTTGGTTCGTGGTGGAGGCCGACCCCGGCGACGCCCTCTCCGCTCAGCCCCTCGAGCTGTGGAGGCGGGTGCTGCGCCGCCAAGGGGGACGGGTGGCCATGTTCGCCACCTTCCCGCCCGACCCGTCGCTCAACTGACCCAGCCCCCGGCGTTTGATCAGCGCGCCCACCTATGTCGCGTCGCGGTGATCAAACCGGTTGGGAGCGGCGCGTCTACCCCCGCAGCTCGGCGGGATGGGCCGACTCCACGGCGTCGATACAGCGCTTGCGGACCTCGGCCACCTCGGCGTCGGTGAGGGTGTGGTCCAGGGCCTGGAGGCGGAGCCGGTAGGCCAGGCTGCGCCGCCCAGGACCCAGGCGGGCGTCGCGGAAGACGTCGAACAGCCGGAGGTCGGCCAGCAGCTCGCCGGCCGCCTTCCGAAGCGTGGCGTCAACCTCGGACGCCGGCACGGCGTCGTCCACCACGAAGGCCAGGTCCACGTCGCTCGAGGGGTGGCGGCTCACGGGCCGGGCCTGCACGTAGGTGCGCTCCCTGGGCAGCAGCGCCTCGAGGTCGGCCTCGATCCAGCCCACCCGGCCTTCGATGCCGAAGGCCTCGAGCACCATGGGGTCGATCTCGCCCACGTAGCCGACGACCTCTCCGCCGGCGACGATGCGGGCGGTCCGGGTGGGATGGAGCCCGGGGGCTTCGTCCGCTTCCAGCCCGACGGCTCCGAGGTGCAGCCCGGACAGCACCACGTCGAGGACTCGCCTGGCCGCGGGGGCGCCCCGGTCCGGCCCGTCGGGGGCGGCGAGGCACACGGCCAGCAGCTCGCGCTCGTCGGGCAGCGGCGCCGAGCGGTCGGCGGCGGGCCGGAAGACGTGGCCGATCTCGAAGAGGGACACCTCGGGATTGCGGTGGGAGGCGTTGAAGGCGACCGCCTTCAGGAGGCCGGGCAACAACGAGGTGCGCAGGACCGACTCCTCCCGGACCAGGGGGTCGGTGGCCTCGATGACGGGCCCGACCAGGCCGGCCCGCTCGTGGTCGCCGGGGCCCACGAGGGGCGACGAGGCGGCCTCGCTGACCCCTGCGCCGGCCAGGAGGTCGCGCAGCCGGCGACGGTGACGCTGGTAGGGGGTGAGGCCGCCCACGAAGGGGCTGGCCGGCACGGTGCGGTCGATGCGGGAGTAGCCGTGGTGGCGGCCCACCTCCTCGACCAGGTCGATCTCGGTGGTCGCGTCGGGGCGGAAGGACGGGGGCACGACCTGGTGGACGCCGGGGCTGGCGGGGTCCACCCGGAAGCCGATGGGCGTGAGCAGGGAACGCACCTCGTCGTCGCCGAGCGACGTGCCGAGAAGGGCGTTGACCCGGTCCGTGCGCAACCGGATCGGCGCCGGCGGGGGTGGGCCGGAGCGGCAGTCGAGGATCCCCCGGGCCGGGCGCCCGGTCCCCAGCAGGCAGCAGAAGCGGGCTGCGGCCCTCTCGATGCCCTCGGGGTCGCAGCCCCGCTCGAAGCGGGCCGACGCCTCGGTGCGCAGGCCCAGCCGCTGGGATGTGCGGGCGATGGCCATGGGAGTGAAGTAGGCGGCCTCGAGGAGCACGTCGTCGGTGGACGCCGAGATCTCCGAGGAGGCCCCGCCCATGATCCCGCCCACGCCCACGGGCACGCCCGTGGCGTCGCAGATCAGGCAGTCGTCACCGTCCCCCAGCCGGCGCTCGACGCCGTCCAGGGTGACCAGCACCTCGCCGGGCCGGGCCTTGCGCACCAGAAGGCCCCGTCCCGGCAGGAGGTCCAGGTCGTAGGGATGGGTGGGCTGGCCCAGCTCGACCATCACGTAGTTGGACGCGTCGACCACGTTGTTGATGGCCCGCATCCCGGCCAGGACCAGGCGCCGGGCCAGCCAGGGCTCCGACGGCCCGACCGCCACCCCGGTGACGACGGTGGCGGTGAGGCGGGGGCACAGCTCCGGGGCCTCCACCGCGACAGTGGCCAGCTCCGCCACCGGGTCGTCCCCCTCCCCAGGGGAGTGGTCGGGGATGGCGAAGGGGATCCCGAGCCGGGCGGCGGCGTCGCGGGCCACCCCGGCCACGGACATGGCGTCGGGCCGGTTGCCCTCTATGGCCAGGTCGTATACCACGTCGGGCTCGATGCCCATGGCCGGCCCGAAGCGGGCTCCCGCCTCGAGGCCCCCGGGGAGGACCATGATGCCGTCGCGGTCGTCGCCCAGGCGCAGCTCGGCCGACGAGCAGATCATCCCTTCTGACCACTCGCCCCGGACCTTGCGCCTCCCGATCTCGAAGCCCCCGGGCAGCACGGCTCCCACCGTGGCCAGGGCCACCAGCTGCCCCGGGGCCACGTTGGTGGCCCCGCACACGACCTGCACGGCCCGCCCGTCACCGGCGTCGACGTCGGCCAGGCGGACCCGGTCCGCCCCCGGATGAGGGCGAACGTCGAGCACCCGGGCCACGACCACGTCCTCGAGGCCCTCCCCCACCCGCTCCATCCCCTCCACCACCATGCCCAGGTCGTCGAGCGTCTCGGCCAGCTCGGCGGGGTCTCCCTCGAAGGGAGCGAAGTCACGGAGCCAGGAGAGGGGGACGCGCACGGGCCGAGGCTACGGGACGCTCAGAACTGCGAGACGAAGCGGACGTCGTTGTCGAGCAGCACCCGCATGTCGGAGATGCCGTGGCGCATCTGGGCCAGCCGGTCGATGCCGAACCCGAAGGCGAACCCCGACCACTCCTCCGGGTCCACGCCCACGGCGTGGAACACGTTGGGGTGCACCATGCCGCAGCCCCCCAGCTCGATCCATCCGGTCCCCGAGCAGGTGCGGCACCCCCGGCCCTCGCAGATCGTGCAGGTGATCTCGAACTCGGCCGAGGGCTCCGTGAAGGGGAAGTAGCCGGGCCGCAGGCGGGAGTGGATGGCGGGGCCGAAGTAGGCGCCGGTGAAGGCCTCGATGGTGCCGGCCAGGTCCCCGAAGGTGATGCCGTGGTCGACCACCAGCCCCTCGATCTGGTTGAAGCTCGGGGTGTGCCGGGCGTCGGGGGTGTCCTTCCGGTACACCTTGCCCGGCATGATCGAGTAGACGGGCGGCGGCCCCGACTGCATGACCCGGATCTGCACCGGTGAGGTGTGGGCCCGGAGAAGCGTGGACTCCGGCTCGCCCCAGTCCACGTAGAGGGTGTCGAAGCTCGACCGGGCCGGATGGCCCCGGGGGATGTTGAGGGCCTCGAAGTTGTGCCAGTCGGTCTCGACCTCGGGGCCCTCGGCCACCGTGTAGCCCATCCCCACGAAGACGTCCTCCAGCTCGTCCCGGGTCTGGGTGACCAGGTGCAGGTGGCCCCGGGCGGGGCCGGGCAAGACCTCGGTGAGGTCCAGCCGGTCGGCCTCGAGGAGCCTGGCCCGGGCCTCGGCATCCAGCTTGGTGCGGCGGTCGTCGGCCAGCCCCTGGAGCCGCTGTCGGGCCTCGTTCAGGACGCGCCCCATCTCCCGTCGGTCCTCGGGCCCGAGGCGGCCCAGGCGCTGGTTCAGCGCCGAGAGCTCGGAGCGCTTCCCCAGCACGTAGGACTCGGCGGCGCGCAGCTCGTCGGCGTCGGTGGCCGCCTCCAGGCGCGCCGCCCCCTCCTGCTCGACCCGTGCGATCCGCTCAGCTTCCATCCTCGGCGCCATTATCCCCGGCCCGCCGCTGGCGGGCGGCCTCGAAGCACAGCACGGCGGCCGCCATGCCCACGTTCAGCGACTCGGTGCGGCCCTCCATGGGGACGGTGACCCACTCGTCGACCTCGGAGCCGAGGTCGGCGGGCAGGCCGCCGGCCTCGTTGCCCAGCACCAGGGCGCTGGGCACCGTGAGGTCCACCGTCGTGTAGTCGGTCCCGGCGCGGGCCACCGTGCCCAGGCGGCGCAGCCCCACCTCCCCCAGATCGTGCAGCACGCTGCGAGCGTCCCCGCCCACCACGACCGGGACGTGAAAGAGGGAGCCGGCCGAGGCCCGTACGCACTTGGGGTTGTACACGTCCACCGACTGGGCGCAGACGACCACCGCGTCGGCCCCCGCCGCCTCGGCGGCCCGGAGGACGGTGCCGGCGTTGCCCGGGTCACCCACGCCGGCGCACACGACGACCAGGCGGCCGCCCGCCACCACATCCATGCCCACCTCTGGCTGACCCACCACCGCCATCACCGGCTGGGGGGTGACCGTCGACGCAGCCCGCTCCAGCACACCG
>JALYHE010000158.1 GCA_030776705.1 Actinomycetota bacterium
GTCCATGGGCCTCACGGTCCGCTGAGGGCTGCACCGGTCCTGCGAGGAGCACCATGCCGAGGAGAGGTAAGCGCTACGTGGACGCCGCCAGGCGCTTCGGGCGCGAGCAGCTGCACAGCCCGGGCGAGGCGGTCGACCTGGTCAAGAGCCTGGCCCATGCCGGCTTCGACGAGACCGTGGAGCTGTCCGTGCGGCTCGGGGTGGACCCGCGCCGGGCCGACCAGATCGTGAGGGGAACGGTGTCCCTCCCGGCCGGCACGGGCAAGGCGGTGCGGGTGGCGGTGTTCGCCGCCGGCGAGGACGCCACCCGGGCGAGGGAGGCGGGCGCCGACGTGGTCGGTGCCGACGACCTCGTGCAGCGCGTCCAGGACGGCTTCCTCGACTTCGACCTCGCCATCGCCACGCCGGCGCTGATGGGCCAGGTCGGGCGCTTGGGACGGCTGCTCGGCCCCCGGGGCCTCATGCCTAACCCGAAGACCGGTACGGTCACGCCCGACGTGGGCCGGGCCGTCACCGAGTTCAAGGGCGGCCGGGTCGAGTACCGGACCGACCGCTACGGCAACGTGCACGTGCCGATCGGGAAGGTCTCCTTCGACAGGGCCGCCCTGCTCGAGAACCTGCGGGCCGTGGTCGACGAGCTCCAGCGAGCCAAGCCGGCCGCGTCCAAGGGCCGATACGTCAAGTCGGTGACGCTTTCTTCCACCATGGGCCCCGGCGTCAGGATCGACCCCAACCGGGTCCGCGTCACCGACGAGGACGTGGCGGCCGCCTCCTAGCCGCACCCCCTAGCCGCACCCCCCTAGCCGCAGTAGTAACCTGCCGCGGTCCGGCCAGACGACTCCGGCCGGTCACAACCAAGCTCGCTCGCCGCAGACCTCCGGTGCGTCACGACGCGTAAAGGGCAATTGGGCCCACCCGAAGAGGCGAACGTCTCGACGAGGCCCTGCCCCGTCGGCGGTCCACCGGATCCGAGAGCGTCCGAGCGCCCGAGAGGTGGATCAGATGGACAACCCCCGGCCCGAGAAGGTGGCCGTCGTCGACGAGGTGCGCCAGAGGATGGGTTCCTCCGACGCCACCATCCTCACCGAGTACCGCGGCCTGGGCGTGAAGGAGCTGGCCGAGCTGCGCCGCTCGCTCCGCGACGCCGGCGCCGAGTACAAGATCTACAAGAACACGCTCATGCGCTTCGCCGTCCGGGACCTCGGCCTGGACGTCGAAGCCATGCTGCAGGGACCGACGGCCGTGACCTTCGTCGACGGCGACGCCGTCGTCGTGGCCAAGGCACTGCGCGACTTCTCCCGGCTTCACCCCGAGCTGGTGGTGAAGGGGGGGTTGCTGGGCCAGAGCGTCCTGTCAGCCGGCGACGCCGTCGCCCTGGCCGACGTCCCGCCTCGCCCCGTCCTGCTCTCCAGGCTGGCGGGCGGGCTGGGCGCACCGCTCTCACAGCTCGCCGGGCTGCTGCAGGCCCTGCCCCGCAACTTCGCCTACGGCCTGAAGGCCCTGATCGACCAGGGCGGGGCCGGCCTCACCGCATCGGGGCCGGGCGGGCCGCCGGGCGAGTCCCCTTCCGGCGACGAAAGCGACTAGTCACGGCCCCACCGGGTCGAGCCGTTCAGAAAGGAGCAACACCATGGCCACCAAGGAGGAGATCCTCGACGCCATCTCCGGCATGACCGTCCTCGAGCTCTCCGAGCTGCTCAAGGAGTTCGAGGAGCGTTTCGGGGTCACCGCCGCCGCCCCTGCCGTGGCGGCCGTCCCCGCCGCCACCGCCGAGGCCGGGGCCGCCCCTCCGGAGGAGGAGCAGGACGAGTTCGACGTCGTGCTGGTCGGGGCCGGGGACAAGAAGATCCAGGTCATCAAGGAGGTCCGGACCCTCACCAACCTCGGCCTCAAGGAGGCCAAGGACCTGGTCGACGGCGCACCCCAGCCCGTGCTCGAGAAGGCCTCCAAGGAGGACGCCGAGAAGGCCCGTGCCCAGCTCGAGGGCGCCGGCGCCACCGTCGAGGTCAAGTAGGCGAGCCCTCCGCCACGTCCCGGTCGGGCCCCCGGGGCGCTTGACCGCGCAGGGCGCCTGCCTTAAATTCTCACTCGGTTCTCTGGGCGGCCCGGGGTTGCCTTTTTCTGGCGCGGCGCGTATCCTGGACGGTTGCCGTGCCCGCCGCCCGTGCGCCGTGCTCCAACTGGCGTTGCTGACGCACGCCCGGCGTTCCTGCTTTGAGCCCCTTGGAGGAGTAGGCCTTGCCCTCTCGTCTCGTCGCCCGGGACCGCTTTTCGTTCGCGAACCTCGACGAGGTTCTGCCTCTGCCGGACCTCATCGCCATCCAGCGAGAGTCGTTCCAGTGGTTCCTCGAGTCGGGACTGGCTGAGACCTTCCGCGACATAAGCCCCATCGAGGACTTCACCGGCCAGCTCCGCCTGGAGCTGGAGTTCGAGCCTGGTGACCAGGACCTTCGCCCGCCTCCCAAGTTCACGGTGGAGGAGTGCAAGGAGAAGGACATGACCTTCTCCGCGCCCATCTTCGTGCGGGCCCGGTTCATGAATGCCACCACGGGCGAGATCAAGGAGCAGACCGTCTTCATGGGTGACTTCCCGATGATGACGGAGAAGGGCACCTTCATCATCAACGGCACCGAGCGGGTGGTGGTCTCCCAGCTGGTCCGCAGCCCCGGCGTCATCTTCCAGCCCGGCCGGGACCCCAAGACCGTCGTCACGGGGACCATCCATCCCTACCGTGGGGAGTGGATCGAGTTCGACGTGGAGGCCAAGCCGGGCAAGGACATCACGGCCGGTACCCGCGTGGCCCGCAAGCGGCGCCTCTCGCTGTTCGTCCTCCTCCGGGCTCTCGGCTACGACGAGGAGAACGCCCCAGGGGTCCTGGACCGGTTCGTCCGCCACTTCGACTTCCTCACCGGCCAGTGGGAGAAGGAGCGGGAGCAGGT
>JALYHE010000159.1 GCA_030776705.1 Actinomycetota bacterium
CCGTGGAACTCCTGGGGGTCGAGAGGGACCTTGCCCAGCTCGCCGAAGAACTCCCGCCCCAGCCCGTACACGAGGAGGGCACCCAGGGCCAGGATGTAGATGTAAGTGGGCACCGCGAAGAGCCGGCCGGACTCCCTCACGCCCCGGAGGTTGCCCAGGGTGAGAAGCAGTATGAGCAACAGCCCGAGTAGGACCCGGTGGTTCTGGAGGGAGCGGAAGGCGGGGATGGAGATGATGGCTGCCACCCCGGCCGACACGGAGACGGCCACCGTAAGCACGTAGTCGATCATCAGGGAGGCGCCGGCGAGCAGCGACGGGTACTCGCCCAGGTTCTCGCGGCTCACCACGTAGGCGCCGCCGCCGTTGGGGTAGGCGAAGATCGTCTGGCGGTACGACGTCGCCACGATGGCGAGGAGGATGGCCACCCCTACCGCGATGGGCACCAGCACCGAGAGGCCCTTCTGCAGGCTGGACGCCCCCACCGCGGTCACGAAGAGGATCTCCTCGGTGGCGTAAGCCGTGGACGAGATGGCGTCGGAGGAGAAGACGGGCAGGGCGACGAGCTTGGGGATCCGCTCGCTCTCCAGCTCCGTCGTGGCCAGGGGGCGTCCCACGAGGACGCGCTTGAAGAAGTCCAGCACCGCCGCCGAAGATACGCGGCGCACGAGGGGGTTGTGCGCGTTCGCCGACAGGTATTGGATGGTGCGATGCACGCAATCGTCGTGGGGTGCGGCCGGGTGGGAGCGGAGCTGGCGGTGGCCCTCGACCTGGCCGGCCACTCGGTGACAGTCCTGGACAAGGACCGCGCTGCCTTCGACCGTTACCTCCCCAAGCAGTGGGGTGGCAGGTCCGTCCAGGGCTTCGGGTTCGACCGTGACCACCTGGAGGAGGCCGGCGCTCGTGAGGCGGGTGCCCTTGCCGCCACCACCAGCGGCGACAACTCCAACATCCTCACCGCCAGGATCGCCCGGGAGACCTACCGGATCCCCCGGGTGGTGGCCCGGATCCAGGATCCCCGCCGGGCGGTCATCTACGAACGCCTGGGCGTCCCCACCGTGGCCCAGGTGGCGTGGGCCAAGGAGCAGGTGCTGCGCCGCCTCTTCCCCGACGAGACCGTCCACGAGTGGACCGACGTCTCGGGTCAGCTCAGCCTGGTGGAGAAGGCCCTCCCCGACGTCTGGGCGGGCAAGAAGCTCGCCAGCCTGGGGGAGACGGGCAAGTTCAGGGTGACGGCCATCACCCGGGCCGGTGAGGCCCGCATGGCCGGTCCGGACCTTCTCGGCCAGGAAGGCGACATCCTCCACGTCCTCGTGGCCAAGGAGCACCTCGAGGACCTCGAGGCCACCCTGGCTCGGGGCGACGACGGGAGCTGAGCGGGTGAAGGTGGCCATCGCGGGGGGTGGCAACGTGGGCGCCTACATCGCGGCCGACCTGAAGCAGGCGGGCCACGAGGTCCTGGTCATCGAGCAGGACGCCGACCTGGTCTCCCGGCTCCGACCCACCCTCGACGTGGAGTGGTACGTGGGCGACGCCTGCGAGGTGAACCACCTGCACGAGGCGGGCCTGGCCGGCGCCGACGTGGTCGTGGCCGCCACCGGCGACGACGAGGACAACCTGGTGGTCTCCCTCCTGGCCAAGCAGGAGTTTGCCGTCCCCCGGGTCGTCGCCCGTGTGAACCACCCCAAGAACGATTGGCTGTTCGACGAGAACTGGGGGGTGGACGTCTCGGTGTCCACCCCCCACCTGCTCACCGCCCTGGTGGAGGAGGCGGTGTCCGTGGGCACCATGGTCCGCCTGCTCCAGTTCGAGCACGGCGGCGCCCGCCTGGTCGAGGTCACGCTGGCCGATGACTCGCCGGCCGCCCGGCGCCGCATCAGCGACCTCGGCATCCCGAGGGACGCCACCGTGGTGGCCGTCGTCCGGGAGAACCATGTGATCGTGCCCCGCGGGGACACGGTGGTGCAGCCCGGGGACGAGGTGCTGTGCCTGGTCACCGACACCGGCGAGGACGCCGTGCAGAGCATCTTCGTGGCCGACGGGCAAGGCCGGGGC
>JALYHE010000160.1 GCA_030776705.1 Actinomycetota bacterium
TCCTGGAGGAGCGCCTGGGCCGGCAGGCGCCGCTGGCCGAGCGCATGCGCCCCCGCTCGCTGGACGAGGTCGTGGGCCAGCAGCACCTCCTCGGCCCCGGCGCGCCGCTGCGCACGCTCATCGAGGCCGACCGGCTCTCGTCGCTGGTGCTGTGGGGCCCGCCCGGAACCGGGAAGACGACGCTGGCCCGGGCGTCCTGCTGGGCCCTGGAGGTGGCCCTCGTGCTGGCACCGGGACCGGCGGTGACGGTGGGCGACGTGGAGGCGGCCCGCAGCACTCGGGCTCTCCGCTACGAGGAGGACGACCACTACGACGTGGTGAGCGCCTTCATCAAGAGCATCCGCGGGTCGGACCCCGACGCCGGGCTCTACTGGCTGGCCCGGATGCTGGCCGCGGGTGAGGACGCCCGATTCATCGCCCGCCGGCTCGTGGTCCTGGCCAGCGAGGACGTGGGCCTCGCCGACTCCACCGGGCTCTTGGTGGCCGACGCCGCGGCCCGGGCCGTCGACCTGGTGGGCCTGCCCGAGGCCCGCCTCAACCTGGCCCACGCCGTGGTGTACCTGGCCACGGCGCCGAAGTCGAACCGGGCCACGGTGGCGCTCGGCCGGGCCCAGGCCGACGTGGCGAACCGGCCCGCCGGGCCCGTCCCGGCCCACCTCCGTGACTCCCACTACCGGGGGGCGGAGCGCCTCGGTCACGGCGTCGGCTACGAGTATCCTCACGACGACCCGCGCGGCTGGCTCCCGCAGCAATACCGGCCCCACGAGGTTTCGGAGACGACGTACTACGAGCCGTCCGGGCACGGCCAGGAACGGGAGATCGACGAGCGCATGAGCGCCATTCGCCGGGAGGCGACCGGGTGACGGCGGGGGAGGTCGCGGCCGTCGTGGCAGCCGTGGCCGGAGCCATCCTCGTCGTCGGCCTGCTTTTCGCCCTGGCGTCCTTCACGGCCACGTTGCGGGCCCTTCGCACCACGGTGGAGGAGCTCCGCCGGGAGGCGGTCCCGTTGATCGCCAACGCACGGGTGACGCTCGAGCAGGCCAACGCCGAGCTGACCCGCGTCGACGGCCTCCTGGGAACGGCCGAGAGCGTGGGCACCACGGTGGACTCCGTCTCTCGCCTGGCCTACCTCGCCTTCTCCAACCCGGTGATCAAGGCCATGGCCTTCGGTGCCGGGGCCAGGGGGGCGTTCGGCCGGCTGAGACGGCGGCGGCGGAGAGAGGCCTAGGCCGGTGCTGAGGCGGCTGTTCTGGGTAGCCGTCGGGGTGGGCATGGGCCTCGGCATCGCCTTTTGGTTCGTGCGGCTGGTCCGCCAGACCGCGGCCCGCTATTCCCCCGATCGCATCGGATCCGACCTGGCCGACGCCGTGCGGGCCGCCGGCACTGACCTCCGAGCCGCGGTCGAGGAGGGCCGCCACACCATGCGCCAGCGCGAGGCGGAGCTGAGGGACCGGCTGGAGGGTCCGGCGAGGTAGAGCGGACCGGTATCGCCGGCGACGGACGGTACCCTCGTCGTACATGCGGCACTGGCGGCGCGTGTTCCCCGCTGCCCGCTCGGCCGTGGCACTGGCGCTGACGCTCGCTCTATGGAGCTGGCCGTCCACTCCGCGGGGAGGCGTGTCGACCGAGTTGGGCCCGGCCCGGCCCGTGGCCGAGAAGGAGCCGGTCGACGCCAACACCGACTTCGACGGCGACTCCAAAGCCGACATGGCCGTGTGGCGGCCCGCCGACGGCACCTGGTACGTGCGCCAGTCCAGCGCCGGCTTCGACGGCTTCTTGGTACGCCAGTGGGGGAGGGCAGGCGACGTCCCCCTGGGCGAGGCGGTCTCCAGCGCCACCGGACCGACGCCCCGGTTCCGGGCCTGGGTCCAGCCCATCGACGCCGCAACGCGCTCCCGGATGGCCTACTCCTGGCGACCCGGCTGCCCGGTGCCCCTGGAGCACCTGCGCCTGATCGTCCTCGACCACTGGGCCTTCGACGGCACCGTGCACCGTGGAGAGATGGTGGTCCACGGCAACGTGGTGGGCCAGGTCCTGCACGTCATGCGCCTGCTGTTCGACGGCCGGTTCCCCATCGAGCGGATGCAGCTGGTCGACGTGTACGGAGGCAACGACGACGCTTCCATGGCCGCCAACAACACCAGCGCCTTCAACTGCCGGGCGGTGACGGGCCGGCCCGGCGTGTGGTCGCAGCACACCTACGGCTGGGCCATCGACGTCAACCCCGTGCAGAACCCGTACGTGAGCGGGGGGACGGTGAGCCCGCCGGCCGGGGCACCCTACGCCAACAGGTCCACCTGGCACCCCGGAATGGTCAACTCAGGGGTGGTCCAGGCCTTCGGATCCGTGGGGTGGGGCTGGGGCGGCTACTGGAGGTCGCCCAAGGACTACATGCACTTCTCGGCCAGCGGGCGCTAGGACGCCCAGGAGCCGGGGGCGAGGCAGGGCCACCGGTAGGCTCGGTCGGGATGGACGCCAACGGGCTGCGCCGCGCCTTCACCGGCTTCTTCTCGGATCGGGGCCACACCCCGGTGGCGTCGTCCGGGCTCATCCCCCACCATCCGCGGGCGCCGCTGTTCACCAACGCCGGGATGAACCAGTTCATCCCGTACTTCCTCGAGGAGGAGCCGGCTCCATATCCCCGGGCCACGTCCGTGCAGAAGTGCGTGCGGGTGAGGGGCAAGCACGACGACATCGACCTCATCGGGCGCACCAGCCGCCACCTCAGCTTCTTCGAGATGCTGGGCAACTTCAGCTTCGGGGACTACTTCAAGACCGAGGCCATCACCTGGGCGTGGGAGCTGCTCACCGGCGTACTGGGCATGGACGGCGACCGCATCTGGGCCACCGTCCACCCCGACGACGAGGAGGCGGCCTCGGTGTGGCAGACCGACGTCGGCCTCCCGAGCGGGCGGATCCGGCGCCTGGAGGACAACTTCTGGGAGATGGGGGAGACAGGACCGTGCGGGCCCTGCTCCGAGATCCACTACGACCGGGGCGATGCCTTCGGTCCGGCGGGTGGGCCCGACGGTGGAGGCGAGGAGCGCTACCTCGAGATATGGAACCTGGTCTTCACCCAGTACGACCGCCAGCCCGACGGGAGCCTCGAGGACCTTCCCCGCCGCAACATCGACACCGGTGCCGGGCTCGAGCGCATCCTGCCCATCCTCCAGGCCAGGGACTCGGTCTGGGACACCGACGTGCTGCGCCCCGTCATCGCCGCCGCCGAGTCGGCCACCGGGTACAGCTACGGCGACGACCCCGAGGTGGACGTGGCCCTTAGGGTCCTGGCCGACCACGGGCGGACCATGACCTTCCTCGTCAGCGACGGCGCCTTCCCGTCCAACGAGGACCGGGGGTACGTGGTGAGGCGCGTCATCCGCCGGGCCGTGCGCCAGGCGTTCCAGC
>JALYHE010000161.1 GCA_030776705.1 Actinomycetota bacterium
GGTCGAGGTAGGCGGCCGTGGCCCGCCCGGCGGCGGTGGGGAGCGAGCGCAGGGAGGCGAGCACGGCATCGGCGGGCGCATCCCTTCGGGCTAGCGCCTCCGCCGCCGTGGGATCCCGCCTCACCGCCTCGGCTACGGCCGCCAGCTGCCGTCTGGAGCCCACCGCCATGGGGCCGCCCCGTGGCAGGAGGCCGAGAAGCTGGCCGGCCGAGGTTCCCGTCCAGCCCTCAGCGTGGGCCAGGAGGTCGCCGAGAGGCACCACGGGCGTGACGCCGAAGCGGTGGTGGTGGCGCAGGGACCGGCGCAGGTTCTCCCGGCAGCGCTCGACGTGCGACACAAGCGCGTCGCCGTCCAGGTCGCCCGGCTCCACCGCCTGCAGCCGGCGGTGGGCATCGACGAGGGACGGCTTGAGCCGCTCCTCCCAGACGGCCAGCTCCCGGCGCCAAGGCTTGTGCTCGAAGACGGTGGCGCTGGTGGCCAGACGGCGGGCCAGCTCCGGCGACGAGCGCACGGTGTTCTCCCAGGACCCACGGCTGCCCTGCCAGCCGTGCAGGGCGGGGACCGGCCTGGGACAGAGGTAGGCCCAGCCGTGCACGAAGGCCCACCGGACATGGTCCAGGAGCAGCCCGTAGCGGTTGGTGGCGTGGGCGAAGCCCTGGCTCACCGGCTCGGGAAAGGACTCCTCGGTGAACCGGGTGACGGGTCGGGGGAAGTGACCGGTGTCGAGGGTCCACAGGCCGGGCCCGGGAGGCTCGAAGGTCAGCGCCGGCACCGCCTCACCCTCCCGGGGTGCCGGCCCGGACCGGCGGCCGCCGGTCGTTACCATCGCCGCCGCAGTGGATGCCAGAGGGGACCAGGCGGGCGCCGTCCCCCTGGCCCGCGCCGGCGACGCCGCCACCTTCGGGGGCAAGGCCGCCAACCTGGCCCGGGCGCTCGGCCACGGCCTCCCGGTGCCTTCGGGCGTGGCCCTGGCCTGGCCCCTGGTGGACGCCGTGGCCGCCGGAGACCGGCGAGGCGTAGGCGAGGTGAAGGAGGCGTGCTCGTCGATCGGGGGACGCCTGGCCGTGCGGTCCTCGGCCGTGGGCGAGGACTCCGGAGGGGCCAGCTTCGCGGGCCGACACGCCAGCGTGCTCAACGTCGGTGCGGAGGTGGTCGACGCGGTCGTGGCCGTGTGGCGGTCGGCCCACGGGGAGGGGGCCTCCGCCTACCGGCGGCGTCTCGGCAGGGGACCCAACGTCCGGGTGGCGGTGGTGGTGCAGCGGCTGGTGGACGCGGACGTGGCCGGCGTCGCCTTCACGCCCCATCCCGTCACCGGGGCCGACGAGGTCGTGGTCGAGGCGGCCTGGGGGCTCGGGGAGGCCGTGGCCGGCGGGCTGGTGGTTCCGGACCGGTTCCGCCTGGCGCCCTCCGGTGAGGTCATCGAGCGCCGGCCGGGGAACAAGCACGTGGATGTGCGGCCCGCGGCCGGAGCGGGGACGGCCACGGGACAGGTGGCGCCGGAGCGGGCCCGGGCCCTGTGCCTGGACGACGACGGGCTGGCCCGGGTGCACGGGCTGGCGACTCGGTGCCGCCAGGCGTTCGGCGGCTCGCAGGACCTCGAGTGGGCGTTGGCGGCGGGAGACCTGTGGCTGCTCCAGCGCCGGGCCGTGACCACAGTGTCCTGAGAGAGACGGGATCGGCACGGGCCGTCGTCAGCGCGGGCGCAGGCGCTCCCTCGGCGCCCCCCCGTCGACCACGGACTCGACCAGGGCCGTGCGGTCGAGCTTGCCCGGCCGGCTCCGGGGCAGGGCGTGGAGGACGCACAGCTCGTCGGGCAGCTTGTGGCGGGCCAGGGTGGTGGCGAGGAAGGAGCGCAGCTCGTGGAGCGTCGGCACCCGCTCTCCCGACGGCACCACGCAGGCGCAGATGGCGTCGCCGAGGACGGGGTCGGGGGTGGGGACCACGGCGCAGTCGGCCACGTCGGCGTGCTCGAGCAGCACGGCCTCGACCTCGGCCGGCATCACCTTGAGCCCACCCCGGTTGACCACGTCCTTGATCCGCCCGGACACGAAGAGGCGACCGTCGCCGTCGATCCAGCCCAGGTCTCCGGTCCGGTACCGGCCGTCGGTGGCCGCCGGTTCGCCCTGCCAGTACCGGACGGGGCAGCGGGCGCCGTAGGCGATCTCGCCCACGGTCTCCGGAGGGAGCGCCCCCTGGTGCTCAGGGTCGATCACGGTGACGGTGCCGTCCGGGGCCGTGCCCTCGGGTCCTTCGAACACGTTCCTGCCCACCGAGCCCCGGAGCAGGTTCGAGCGGTCGGTGGTGGCGGTGAGGAAGCCCTCGCTGCAGCCATAGACGTAGAAGACCTCGACGCCCAGCGTGTCGTAGATCCGCTCCAGCAGCCGGCGAGGCAGCGGCGCCGCGGCCGAGACGACCCAGCGCAGCGCGGCCAGGTCGTGACGTCCGGAGTCGAAGCAGTCCAGCAGCATGGCCAGGTGGGCAGGGCTCCCGGGCAGCACGCTGGCGTGCTCGTCGCTGGCCAGGCGCAGCGCCTCCTCGGGCGAGAACCGGTCGAGCATCACCAGCCGGCCGCCGCTGCACAGGGCGGTGAGCGACAGCTTGAGGCCGAAGGCGTGGGAGAGGGTCAGGAACATGAGGTGCACGTCCCCGGGCCCGGGCCGGAAGGCGTCGGCGAAGAAGCGCATCTTGGCCCACAGGGCCGGCAGCGTCTCCATGACCGCCTTGGGGATGCCGGTGGTCCCCGAGGTGAGGAACAAGAGGGCGGTGTCTTCCCTGGACGCGGGGTCGGCCCCACCGGGGGGCAGAGGCGTCGGTGCCCGGCCGGAGGGTTCCAGCAGCTCGCCGAGAGTGGGCTGGCCGCCGGAGCCGGGCGCCTCGTGGACGATGGTCAGCGTCCCGGGCCGGGCCGCGCCCACGGCGGCGGCGTAGGCCGTCGGGTCGGGCGCGTCCGGGGGCGGCTGCACGACCACGGCTGCGGCATCCGTCCGTGA
>JALYHE010000162.1 GCA_030776705.1 Actinomycetota bacterium
GCCAGCGTCGGCCTATGGCGTCGCGGATGTGGACGTCGATCTTGGGCGCGTAGAAGGCGCCCTCTCCTTCGGCCACCCGATAGGGCACGGCGGCGGCGTCCAGGGCGGACTGCAAAGCGTCGGTGGCCTGGTCCCAGTCCTCGGGCTGGCCCACGAACTTGTCGGGGCGGGTGGACAGCACCGCCTCGAAGTCGTCGAAGCCGAAGGTGCGCAGCAGGCGGAGGACAAAGACGAGGAGGCTGCCCAGCTCGGTTGTCAGCTGCTCGGGAGCGCAGAAGATGTGGGCGTCGTCCTGGGTGAACCCACGGGCCCGCAGGAGGCCGTGCAGAACGCCGGAGCGCTCGAAGCGGTACACGGTGCCCAGCTCGAACAGCCGCAGCGGGAGGTCACGGTAGGAGCGCTGCTGCGAGCTGTAGACGAGCATGTGCATGGGGCAGTTCATGGGCTTCGGGTAGTAGGTGGCCCCCTCCATCTCCATGGGCGGGTACATGCCGTCGGCGTACCAGTGGAGGTGGCCGGAGGTCTCGAACAGGTCGGCCTTGGCCAGGTGGGGCGTGCTCACGAACTGGTAACCGCAGGCCTCGTGCTCCGACCTGGAGTAGTCCTCCATGACCTTGCGCACCATGGCGCCCTTGGGATGGAAGACGGGCAGGCCACCGCCGACGGCGGGCGGGAAGTGGAAAAGGTCCAGGTCCACGCCCAGCCGCCGGTGATCTCGTCGCTCGGCCTCCTCCAGGCGCCGGAGGTGCTCGGCCAATGCCTCTTCGGACTCCCACGCCGTGCCGTAGATGCGCTGGAGCTGGGGGTTGCGCTCGTCGCCGCGCCAGTAGGCGCCCGCCACCCGCATGAGCTTGAAGGCGCCCAGCCGGCGGGTGGACGGCACGTGGGGGCCCCGGCACAGGTCCACGAACTGGTCGGTGTTGCGGTAGGCGCTCACCGCCGCCGCGTCGGCTCCCTCGGCAGGATCCGTCCCCTGGATGATCTCGACCTTGTAGGGCTGGTCGGCGAAGAGCTCCAGGCCCTCCTCCCGGCTCATCTCCTCCCGGACGAAGGGCTGGGCCTCGGCCACGATCTGGCGCATGCGGGCCTCGATGCGCTCGAGGTCCTCGTCGCTGAAGTGGGCACCGTCGGGGAGCTCGAAGTCGTAGTAGAAGCCGTCCTCGATCGGCGGCCCGATGGCGAACTTGGCGCCCGGCCACAGCTGGAGCACGGCCTGGGCCATGACGTGGGCCGTGGAGTGGCGCAGGATCTGGCGTCCTTCGTCGGAGTCCTCCGTGATCACGGCGACCTCGGCGCCGCCGGGGAGCGCGGCGTCGAGGTCGGTCACCGCCCCGTCCACGCGGGCCGCCACCGCCGCCTTGGCCAGCCCCGGCCCGATGGAGGCGGCCAGGTCGGCCCCTGTGCTGCCTGGCTCCAGGCGTCGGGTCGACCCGTCGGGCAGCACGACGCTCACCTGGTCGGTCATCACGGCGAGGATACTTGGGGCCCTTTCTCGGCCCGCCCACATCGTCCCGGGCCGCCCGTCGGGCGGCGCGAAGATGCGCACGGGATGGGCGACCGCTTCGAGTACTGCGACATCAGGGTCGAGGGTGACGACGGCCCCATCGTCGCCGGCTTCTCGGCTCGCATCCCTTCGGACGGGCTCACCGCCATGGTCGGGCCGTCCGGAGCCGGCAAGACCACCCTCCTGCGGCTGCTCAACCGTCTCGACGACCCCGACGAGGGCACCATCTTGTTCGACGGGTCCGACGTGCGCAGCTACGACGTGCTCGAGCTGCGCCGGCGGGTCCAGTACGTGGGCCAGGTGCCCGTCACGTTCCCGGGCACGGTGGCCGACAACCTGGCCGGCGACACCTCGCCCCTGGCCCGGGTCGGCCTCGGCGCCGGCCTGGCCGGTCGTGACGCCGACCGGCTCTCGGTGGGCGAGGCCCAGCGCCTGTGCCTGGCCCGGGCACTGGCCATGGGGCCCGACGTGCTGGCCCTCGACGAGCCCACGTCCGCCCTCGACCGGTCGTCCAAGGCGGGCATCGAAGCCCTCGTCCGCTCGCTGGCCGACGACGGGCTTACCGTGGTGATGGTCACCCACGACGCCCACCAGGCCGGCGAGCTGGCCGACCACGTGGTCCCGGTGCCCGGTCCGGGGGGCGACGAGGAGCCGACGTGGAGGACCTGAGCGGCGCCATCGGGTACGACGAGGTCCTCCTGGCCGTGCTGCTGGTGGGGGTGGGCACCGCCATCTCCCGGCTGCGGGGGGTTGGGCTGGAGGGGGACATGGCCGTGGCCACCGTCCGCTCCTTCCTGCAGCTGCTGGCCGTGGGTTACGTCCTCACCTTCGTGTTCGACGGCCACGGGGCTCTCACCCTCGTGGTGCTGGCCGTGATGGTGGGAACGGCCACGGTGACCACCGGCGCCCGGGCCCGCCGGGTGCCGGGCGCCCGGCTGATCGCCGGCGCCTCGGTGCTGGCGGCGTCGGGCGGCACGCTCGGCGTGCTCACCGGACTCGGCATCGTGCCCCTCGACGCCCGAGCCGTCGTACCTCTCGGCTCCATGGTGGTCGCCCAGGCCATGAACACCGCCTCGCTGGTGATGACCCGGCTCCGCGACGACCTCGCCGCCCACCGGAGGGAGGTGGAGGCCCGGCTGAGCCTGGGCCAGACGGCCCACCAGGCCTCTCTGCCGTGGCATCGCGCCGCCCTGCGCAGCGGCATGCTGCCCATCGTGGACAACACCAAGGTGGCCGGGCTCGTGTTCCTCCCCGGGGCCATGACCGGCATGATCCTGGCCGGAGCCTCCCCGGTGGCCGCCATACGCCTCCAGCTCGTGGTCATGTACATGCTGCTCGGCGGCAACGCCTTCGCCGCCCTGGTGGCCGGCGAGCTGTGCGTGCGGCGGCTCTTCACCGCCGACCACCAGCTCGTGCGCTCGCTGCGTCGAGTGGCCAGCTGAGCCCCAGTCCGCACCGCGGAATTCCGCTCAAAGCCCACCGAGACCGACCGATAGATGAGGCAGGAGGTTGTCGATTGCGTCGGTTCCGCTCCCGCGCCGTGGCCGCGGTCTGGCTGGGCGTGGGCTATCT
>JALYHE010000163.1 GCA_030776705.1 Actinomycetota bacterium
CCATGCGACGGTCGATCGGCCGATTCAGCATTTCGTCAGCAGCGTCTAGGGCGCAGCGCCCTGGCCGTCGGGGGGCCGGGGCGGGCGGGTGCCGTCACCACGTACCTCGAGGCGCTCGACGGCACGGTCCAGGTCCTCGTTGGTGACCACGTCGGCCAGGGCCAGGCGGATGGACGCCAGCTCACGGGCCAGGAACTCGGTGTCGGCCTGGGTGCGGGCCGCCTGCTCGCGGTCGTAGCGGGCCTGCTCCCGGTCCCTGGCCTCCTGGCGGTTCTGGGCCAGCAGGATGAGCGGCGCCGCGTAGGACGCCTGCATGGACAGGGCGAGGGTGAGGAGAATGAAGGGGTACTCGTCGAACTGGAGGCCCCCGGGGAGGCCGACGTTCCAGGCGATCCAGAGGGTGATGACGATGGTCTGCAGGACCAGGTAGCGCGCCGTGCCGATGAAGCGGGCGATGCCCTCCGAGAAGCGCCCGAAGGCCTCGGGGTCGTAGTGGATGCCGACCCGGATGCCGCCGCGAGGGCTGGAGAGGTCCTGGGGCCGCCTCATCTACTCACGCCATCCCTGGGGCAGCACCCGATCCAGCACGTCGTCCACCGTGATGGCGCCCACCAGGCGGCCGGCCTCGTCGCACACCGGGAGGGCGATGGCGTCGTAGGCGGCCAGGCGGCGGGCCACGGCCAGCTCGCTGACGTCGGGCTCTACCACCACCGGATCACCCTCCACGCAGCCGCCCACCGGGTTGCCGGGGGGCTCGCGCAGCAGCCGCTGGAAGCTCACCCATCCGAGGTAACGACCGGTAGGCGTCTGGGTGGGCGGCTGGACCACGAACACCTGGGCGGCCAGAGCCATGGGCAGATCGGCCTGGCGGGTGCGAGCCAGCACCTCGGCCACGGTGGTGTCGGGGGTGACGACGACGGGCTCGGGCGTCATCAGGCCCCCGGCCGTGTCGGCCTGGTAACGGAGCAGCCGCCTCAGGGGATCGGCCTCCTCCTCCTCCATCTCCTCCAGCAGGTCGTTCCGCTCGGTGACCGGCAACTCGGCCAGCAGGTCGGCGGCGTCGTCGGGATCCATCTCCTCGAGCACGTCCGCGGCCCGCTCCAGGTCGAGGCTCTCGATCAGGCGGACCTGCTCGTCCTCGGGCAGCTCCTCGAGGACGTCGGCCAGGCGCTCGTCCTCGAGGGCCTCGGCCAGCACCCGGCGCCGCTCGGGGGGGAGGGAGGCGATGTGGGCGGCCACGTCGGCCGGGTGCAGCTCCCGAAGGGCCGCTACCTGGCGGCCCGTGGGACCGGTGTCGAAGAGGCTGGGCAGCTCGGTCCACGGCACGACCCGGCTGGAGCGCCGGCGGCGGAGGAGGCCGGTGGCTCCCACGGAGACCGACGCCACCTGCCACCCGCGGGGCTCGTCGGTGGTCTCGAGGACGAGGTCGTTGACCACCTGGCCGTCGATGCGGCGGTCGAGGATCGAGCCCCGCACGAGCAGCTCGCCCGGTCGCAGCTCGAACCGGCGCAGGTCGACGGTGCCGGTGCGCATGTGCGCTCCGGACGAGTCGATATCGCCGACCCGGCTGGCAGTGACGAAGATGTGGCGCCGCTGCACGGTGGCGATGAAGCCGAGGACCCGCGGCGGCTGCCCACCGCCACCCGGGGTCAGTACCACGTCGTGAAGGTCCCCGATGGGCACGCCGTCGGCGTCGACGAGCGGCAGGCGAAGGAGGCGGGAGACGTATATGGGCGGCCCGGCCATGCCGGAGACTCTAAAGCTGCCACCAGACCTAGTGGCGGGACTTGGCCCCTCACCCCGGCTTGAAGGCCGGGCGGCCGTCGTCCTCGGTGCTCACCGGCGAGGTGTCGCGGCCGGTCCGCTCGCCGAGCCGGCGGGCCCAGGCGTTGACCCCGTCACGGTCCCACGCCGCGCTGGAGGCGACGACGTGGCCCGACTCCACGAGCACGAGGGTGGGCACGGTGGTCACGTCGTACGCCTCGGAGACGGCGTAGCCGCCCGTCTCGTCGTCCAGAGCCGGGCCCGCGAAGCCCTTCTCCTCCAGCCACGGCACCGTCTTGGCCAGGGAGTCCTGGGTAATGGCCACCACGGGCACGACGTCGCCGTAGCGGCGCTCGAGCTCCCCGTAGACCGGGAAGGCCAGCTGGCAAGTAGGGCAGCCGGTTTTGAGGAAGGCGAGGAGGGCGGGGCCGTCCCGGGTGAGGTCGGTCAGGCTGCGCCGGGTTCCGTCCGAGGCGGGCAGCTCGAAGGGCGGTGCGTCGCTGCCCGGGGGCAATGGCACGCTCGAAGGCTACCGTTCGGCCATGGCCGCCGAGGCCCTGTGGGCAGGGGCGCGGGCTGGGGCTCGGGCGGGCGCAGTGGCGGCCGTGGTGAGCGGGGCGCCGTCCACTGCCGTGGCGCTCTACGCCGGGCGCGACCCCTTGGAGCCCATCCGGGCCGCCGGCAGCATGGTCGGCTCACCCACGCTGATGGCCGGAGCGGCGGTGCACCTGGCCATCTCGCTCGGCTGGGGCGTGGTGCTCGCCGCCGTACTTCCCCGACGGAGCACGGTGCTGTGGGGGGCAGCGGCCGGCGCCGCCATCGCCGCCCTCGACCTCGGCCTGCTCGGACGGCGCTTCGCCCGCATCCGGGCCCTGGCGGTGCGGCCCCAGGTGGCCGACCACGTGGCCTTCGGGGCCGTGGCCGGCGCAGTGCTCAGCGCGTCTCGAAGCCGCTGAGCCCCTCGGGCTCCTCGTCGGACACGTCCACTCCGGTCACCTGGGCGCCAGACGGGCCCTGGTGGCACCACTCGACGACACTGTCGACGCCATCCTCGTCTCCCTCCAGGACGACCTCGACCCGGCCGTCGGACAGGTTGCGGGCCGACCCGGCCACGCCCGCGCCCTGAGCCTGCTGCCTGCACTCTTCCCGGAAGAACACCCCTTGCACCTCTCCGTGTACCAGCACGCGGCGACGAACGGCTCCCAACGCACACCTCCACTCCTCGGTCCCGGACTGCCTACAGTCTCGCCCGTGCCGGCCGTCAAGGGGATCCCGGCCGCCGCCCTGATGGCCACCTTCCTGATGGCCGCCTGCGACGGCGGCGAGGGTCCCACCGGCATGCGGGTAATCAGCCCGGCCTTCGCCGCCGGGCAGCCCATCCCGGAGCGGTTCTCCTGCCTCGGCGAGAACGTGCCGCCACCCATTCGATGGAAGGGCACGCCCGAGGGCACGGCCGAGCTGGCCGTGGTGGTGGAGGACCGCGACGCCCCCGAGGGTACGTTCGTGCACTGGATCATGGTGGGGATCGACCCAGGCACAACCAGGATCGAGAGCGACGCGCTTCCCCCCGGGGCGAGGGTGCTCCCGGGCAGCTCGGACAACCCGACCTACATCGGTCCCTGCCCGCCTCGGGGCAGCGGGACCCACCGTTACTCCTTCGAGGTGTACGCCCTCCCCCGCCGCGTCGAGCTGGCCGAGAGCAGCCCGCCGGCCGAGAAGGCAAGAACCATACGCCGGGCGGCGTCGGCGGGAGGGCGCCTGGAGGGGACCTTCCGGGGCTGAGTCCTACGACCGAGCCGCCTCGAGCAGCGCCGGCACCGCGCCCAGGTCGAAGGGGTGGCTACGGCCCACGATGACGTGGCCGGCGCCGGCCTGCAGGTAGGCCTCCAGGTCGTCGAGGTCGTCGTGGCGGTCGAGCAGGACCGTGCGCTCGATCTCAGCCGGGTCCCGGCCCACCCTGTCGCACCACTGGTCCAGGATCCGGCTCTTGTGGGCGAACGAGGAAGGGGGCCCGAAGGTGTTCCAGAGCCGGGCGTGCTCGGCGACCAGGCGCAGCGTCACCCTCTCGCCGCCGCCGCCGATCATGATGGGCAGCTCCCCGAGGGGAGGCGGGTTGAGCCGTCCCAGGCGTCGCCGGATGCGAGGCAGCGCGGCCTCGAGGTCGCGCAGGCGGCTGGCCGCGGTGCCGAACTCGTAGCCGTACTCGTGGTAGTCGCGCTGGAACCAGCCCGCGCCGATGCCGAGAACGACCCGTCCTCCGCTCAGGTGGTCCACGGTGCGGGCCATGTCGGCCAGCAGGTCGGGGTTGCGGTAGCTGTTGCATGTGACCAGCACACCCACGTCGGCCCGCTCGGTGTCGACGGCCATGGCCGCCAGCAGCGACCAGCCCTCGAAGTGGGCTCCGCCACCGCCCCCGTAGAGCGGGAAGAAGTGGTCCCACGTCCAGATGCTGTCCACGCCGAGGCGGTCCGCCTCTCGCCAGGCGTTGCGCATGTCCTCCACGGTGGTGTGCTGGGGATGGAGCTGGACGCCCACCTTGAACCGAGCCATGGCCGGACAGTAGGCCTACGCTTCACTTGGTGACGAGACGAGTCGGCGCCGTCCTCTTCGTCCTTGCCTTACTGCTCGTTCTCGCTCGTCCCGCCTCGGCCCAGTCGCGGTCCGGCGAGGATCACACCGAGTCCTACGACGTGCGCATCGACATCCGCGACGACGGCTCGATCCACGTCCAGGAGGTGATCGTGTTCGTGGCCGGGGCTGCAGAGGAGCGGCACGGCATCCTCCGGGAGATCCGGGTGCGGCACACCGTGGACTTCTTCCGGGACCGGCTCTTCCCGGTGAGCGACGAGTGGGCCTTCGCCTCTTCGGACACTACGCCCGACGAGGTCGACGTCAGTGACTCGGGTCGGAACAAGGTCATCCGGATCGGGGACCCCGACCAGACCATCACCGGCCGGCACACGTACACCATCGACTACGACGTCGAGGCGGCCATGACGGCCTTCCCCGGCCACGACGAGCTGAACTGGGACGCCATCCCCACCGGGTGGGAGACGCCGATCGACCGGGGGAGCGTGATCGTGACCGCGCCCGGACGCTTCACCCGCGTGACCTGCTACGCCGGCTCGGAGGGAAGCAGGAAGCCGTGCAAGACGGCGTCAGGAGCGGAGAGGAACCGTGCGGACTTCTCGAGCGGTCCTCTCGGCGCCAAGGAGGGCACGACCGTGGTCCTGGCCCTTCCCAAGGGCGTGGTGGCGGTTCCGCCACCAATCCTGCAACCGAGCGGCCCGGCCCTCGCCCTGGCCTGGGGGACGGGGACGCTCGTTCCCGGCGTCGCCGCCGTTGCGCTGGTCGGGGGGGTGTTCGAGCGGAGGAGGCGCCGGATCGAGGGGGCGCCGGCGGCTGACCAGTCCGCCGACGGACTGCGCCCGGCCCAGATGGGCATCCTGGCCGAGGGCCGGGTGAAGCCCAGCCACGTCACCGCCACCCTCGTGGACCTGGCCGTCCGGGGACACCTGTCCATCGAGCCGGCGGCCGGGGAGCAGCGGTGGTGGGAGCGCAAGCAGACCTTGGACTGGAAGCTCACCGGGAGGCACAACCCCAGAGACCCCCTCCTGGGCTACGAGCGGGAGCTTCTGTCTGCGATGTTCAGGGGCAGGTCCGAGGTGCGGATGTCAGAGGCACGCAAGGACCTGTCCTTGAAGCGGGTCAAGGAGGAGATGGGTGCCGATGCCATGCGCCGGGGTTGGTTCGCCAGCGCCCCGCACGTCTTCCGGGACCGCTACGAGGGGATCGGCGGTTGGGTGGCCATCATGGGCGTGGCGCTGACCGCGTTCGGTGGCTTGGGGTCATTCCCTCCCGACGAGCATCCGGTGTGGGTGTCGTTCCCGATCTTGGGCGTCGGCGCTGCAGTCGTCCTCCTGGGAGGCCTGGTCTTGCTCTGGAGTTGGGCGTATCGCAACCGAACGCCCCGCGGCGACGCTGCGCTCGCCCAGGTGGTGCCGTTCCGCCGCCAGGTCGAGTCGGCGGCAGTCACTCCTGGAGGCCTGGCTGGCGACGGTGGGCTGGACCGCTACCTGCCCTACGCCGTGGCCTTCGACGCCACCGATCGGTGGACCAGCCTGCTCGAGAGCCGGGGCGTGCCGATGGCATGGTTCCACGGACCGTACGGCTGGTCGGGCTCGGGCGAGGGAGGCATCGGCGGCTTCGTCACGAGCGCCTCGGGTGCAGTGAGCAGCGGCAGCGGCTTCGGGGGCGGGGGCGGGGCGGGCGGTGGAGGCGGAGGGGGTGGAGGTGGCGGCTGGTGACGCGGTGTCCTGTCAGCGGAAGTCCCGAGACCTGGTGGCGATGGCCAGGTGGAGGGGCTCCAGGCGCTCGGCCACCACGTTGACCACGCCCTCGGCCCGTTCCAGACGGCCCCGTACGAGCAGGGCCGGGCTCGAACGGGCCACCCGCCGGTAGCGGGCCCACACCCCCTGCGAGCAGATCACGTTGACGAGGCCGGTCTCGTCCTCCAGGTTCAAGAACGTGGTGCCCTCGGCGGTGGCCGGGCGCTGGCGGTGGGTGACCACGCCACCCACCAGGACCTTGGAGCCGGGCTCGGCCTCCCACAGCCCGGCCGCCGTCACCACCCCGAGGTCGTGGAGGTGGGGACGGACGAACTCGGTGGGCGACGACGTGGGCGACAGCCCGGTGGCCCAGAAGTCGGCCGACGCCTCCTCGACGGGGGTCATCCCCGGCAGGGTGGGGGCACGGGTCCCGGTCACCATGCCGGCGAGGCGCCCGGGCCGGGACTGGCTGACGGCGCCGGCGGCCCACAGCGCCTCTCGCCGCTCGAGGTGGAAGCACCCGAAGGCCCCGGCCGTGGCCAGCGCCTCCACCTGGGGCTGGGTCAACCCGCACCGGCGCACCACGTCCTCCATGTCGGCGAAGGGCCGGCCCTCGGCGATGCGCTTGGCCACGTCCTCGCCCAGGGTGCGCACGTACTCGAGGCCGAGCCGTACCGCCGGCTGCTCCGTCCCTTGATCATTTCTCGAGTACATAGGTTCCGGTTTCCGGAACCTATGTACTCGAGAAGCGTCGGAGCGGGGCTCGAGCGTCGCCTTGGCGGCGCTGGCGTTGACGTCGGGGGTCCGCACCACCACGCCGTGGCGGCGGGCGTCGGCCACCAGCGTCTGTGGTGACCAGAAGCCCATGGGCTGGGCGTTCAGCAGGCCGGCGCAGAACGCGGCCGAGTAGTGGTGCTTGAGCCAGGCGCTGGCATACACCAGGTAGGCGAAGCTCACCGAGTGGCTCTCGGGGAAGCCGAAGTTGGCGAAGGCCACGAGCTTGTCCCAGATGGCGTCGGCCACCTCGCCGGTGATCCCCCGCTCGGCCATGCCGGCGTAGACCCGTCCCTTGAGCGCATCCATGCGGGCCTGGCTGCGCTTGGACCCCATGGCCTGGCGGAGCTGGTCGGACTCCCCCGGCGTGAATCCGGCCACGTCGATGGCCATCTGCATTAGCTGCTCCTGGAACAGCGGCACGCCCAGGGTCTTGGCCAGGCTCCGCTCCAGCAGAGGGTGCAGGTAGGTGACGGGCTCGTCGCCTTTGCGGCGGCGGATGTA
>JALYHE010000164.1 GCA_030776705.1 Actinomycetota bacterium
GGCCTCTGCCTCGGCCCACCAGGCCCGGCTGGCCTGGGCCGGGGCCCGGGAGCGGGCCGCGGCGGCGGTGGCGGCTCTGGAGCGGGGCCGCCAGCAGCACGTCGCCCTGGAGGAGAGCGCCGATGCCAGCCGCCACCTGGGCCGCCTGGCCGAGCTGCTCGGCACCTTCCGCAACACGGTGGTTGCCACCGTTGGGCCCCGCTTGTCGGCCCAGGCGGCCGACCTGTTCGGCGAGCTCACCGACCACGAGTACGACCGTCTGGAGGTGGACCCCGAGACCTACGAGATCCAGATCCGCGACCACGGGCGTCTCTACGACATGGACCGCTTCTCGGGTTCCGAGACTGACCTGGCCAACCTTGCCCTGCGGGTGGCCATCAGCGAGCACGTCCGCCTCCTGTCCGGTGGGGCGGTGGGCCTGCTCGTGCTCGACGAGGTGTTCGGGCCCCTGGACGGCGAGCGGAAGGCCCGGATGCTGGCCGCCCTGGAGCGGCTCAGGTCCCGCTTCCGCCAGGTGCTGGTGGTCACCCACGACGACGCCATAAAGGCCGAGCTCCCCCAGGCCGTGGAGGTGGTGAAGCTGCCCGGGCGGCGGGCCACGGCCCGCCTGGTCACCGGCTGAGGGCGGTGCCCCGGCGGCTCCGGCTCCTCCTCCACGCCACGTAGGCCCCCACTACGGCGCACGAGACGGTGATCTGGAACAGGACCACGAGGGTGACGAGGAGGGCGGCGGACACACCGTCGCCGGCCACCAGGCGCCGGCCCAGGGTGAAGGCGAGGAAGGCCAGGAAGCCCACGGCGGCGGCCGCAGCGGCGTGGAGGTAGGGGGCGTCGGGACGGCGCCTGGCCGCCACGTGGCCGCCGTAGCCGAAGCCGGCCAGGAGCACCACCACGGCGACCACCCACAGGTTCCTCTCCACCCCCTGGGGCTCGTCGCCCACCACCAGGCGCAGCACCACGGCGGGGAGGATGGCGACGGCCGAGGCCACGGCGGCGCCCACCGCCACCGCATTCCAGTCGAGGCGGGAGGCGGGCCGAGCCTCATCGCCGGCCGTGGTCAGGACTCCTCCTGGAGCTGGGCGTAGGGCTTACGCAACCCGTCCCGGAACAGCGACGCCAGGTGGGACCGGTTGGCCACCAGCACGCCGGCTGCGCCCACCAGGTAGGCCACCCCGGTGCCGATGCGCACCGGCCCGTGTATGGAGGACGGGCCCACAGCGCCAGCCACGAACTGGAACAGGAACAGGCCGAGGACCACCCCGGCCTCACGGACCGACATGGACAGGTTGGACAGGATGGCCACGGCCAGCGCCGACTGGGCCGCGGTGAGGAACAGCTCCTCTCGCTGGTGGGCGTCGATGGGCAGGCCGTGCAGGCCCGAGGCGGCGATGGCGAACGCCACCGGGAGGGTGCCCACCAGCAGCGTCCACTGGTTGACCTTGGACGACACCAGCGTGCCCAGACCGGCGTTGGTGTTGAGGCGCCAGGCATAGAGGGCGGCCACGAGGAGCTCGGGCGCCTCCGAGGCGAGCGGCGCCAGCCACTGCACGAGGAGGAACTCGCTGACGCCGAGGGACTTCCCCGTGCCCACCAGGGCGTCGGCGAAGTGCTCGGCGACGAGGAGGATGATGGCGGCGGCCAGCAGGAACATGGCGACGACGCCGGGCCGGCGCCTCGAGCGGGGCTGCTCGCCGATCCAGCGGGCCGGCCCCACCAGGTCGGGCTCCTCGGCCGGGGCCCTCGAGATGCGGATGCTGTAGGCGACGAAGATGCCCACCAGGACGACGGCGTGAGCCGGCCCGATGGTGCTCCAGAGGGGCAGCGTCAGCGAGAACAGGGTGGCGATGGCCAGGTAGGCGAGCTCCACGGAGTGGGTGCGGGCCAGCGTGACCTCCCGGCCCCGCTCGGGCTCGCCCTGCTGCCGCCACCTCCACCAGGCGATGAAGACCACCATGGTCCAGCCGATGCCTATGAGCAGGCGGTTGGCTCCGGTCATGTTGGCCAGCGCCAGCGAGCAGGGGGACTCGCCACCACCCTCGGGAGACGGGCACCGCCGCCCGAACTCCTCGTAGGAGTTGCCTCCCTTCACGGCGAACACCACGTCCACGGCGTACTCGGGCAGCACGGCGATCAACGCCAGCACCCCGATGGCCAGGCCGGCGGATACGTCGACCTGGTCTTCGCCACCAAGGGCGGGGACTCCTTCGAGCAGTTCGGGCGGCGCTGCCCAGCGGTCGAGGGCGGCGAGTCGCCGTGCTCGTTGGCCCTGGCCAACATGACGGGGGCCAACCGGCTACTCATCGGCATCGGGTGGACCCTGGTGGTGTTCATCGCCTGGTGGAGATGGCGCCAG
>JALYHE010000165.1 GCA_030776705.1 Actinomycetota bacterium
GGCCAACCCGAACCTCACGCCCAACCCGTCCAAGGCGCCGTGGTACTTCCTCGGCCTCCAGGAGCTGCTCACCATGTTCCACCCCATGGTGGCGGGGGTCACCATCCCGGGGATGGGACTCATCGCCCTCGGCGCCGCCGGCTACATCGACAAGAACCCGAGCCATAAGCCCGAGGACCGCAAGTTCGCCGTCGCCCTCATGACCGTGTTCATGATGTTCTGGGCCGTGCTCGTCATCATCGGCTCGTTCTTCCGGGGCGAGGGCTTCAACTTCATCATGCCGTGGCACCAGGGCGTCCACGACATCTTCGACCTCTAGCACATGTCGGACGGCGCACTCCTCCTGGCAGCGACGGCCGTGGTGCTCGGCCTGGGCGCCCTGTTCCTCTACACGACCGCCTCGCGCCGTGACCGGGCCGCGGCCCTGCGGGCCGGGCAGGACGAGGCCCGGGCCGCCGAGGGCGCTCAGGCCTCACCGGGCCGGGAGGTCGAGCGGGCCGCCACCCTGGAGCGACAGCGGGGCGGCACCGCCGTGGCCGCCCCCCCGGCACCACCGGCCGTGCAGGCACCCATGGACCCCGAGGTCCTCGAGGTCACCCGGCGCCAGTTCCTGAACCGGGGCATCACCGCCTTCTTCGGCCTCGGGCTGGCCGGCTTCGGCGCCGCCGCCCTGGGATTCCTGTGGCCGTCCCTCTCGGGAGGGTTCGGCTCCAAGATCAGCGTGGGCAAGGTCGACGAGATCCTGGACCAGATCAACAGCAAGCGGGAGCCGTTCTACGTGCCCGAGGCGCGATCGTGGATCAGCCCGTACCCGGAGGACGCCCTGAAGAAGGCGGAGGGGGTCTACACCGGCGCCGTGCTCGAGGGCATGAAGTCGGGGTTCGTCGCCCTGTACCAGAAGTGCGTGCACCTGGGTTGCCGGGTGCCGTGGTGCGCCAGCGCGCAGTGGTTCGAATGCCCGTGTCACGGCTCCCGGTACAACCGGGTGGGGGAGAAGAAGGGTGGGCCCGCGCCGCGGGGCCTGGACCGCTTCGGGCTCACCGTGGCCGGCGACTCCATAGTGGTCGACACCCAGCAGGTCGTCGAGGGGCCTCCCATCGGCACCGACACCACCGGCCAAGGGGCCGAGGGCCCACACTGCGCGTGAGCGCAGGCCGCTGATGGGAGCCACCGCCTTCCTCGCGGTCAACACTTACGAGAAGGTCGGGATGGCGGTGGTGGTCGTCCTGGTCGTGGGGTGGATCGTCTTCGGACTGTCGCACCTGCGCCGGGCCGAGGCTCCACCGCCAGGCTCGGAGGTGGAGCTGGCCCCCAACCGCAAGCCCTACCTCGACGACGACAGCCTCGAGGGATGGAGGCTCACCCGCTCGCTGGCAGGAGCTTTCGTCGTCCTCGTCGTGATCGGCGTGGGGCTGCCGGCCTACTGGCTGCGGGAGCCGAGCCGCCAGGAGGGCGCCCACCGCGGCTTCGACGAGAGGTCGGCCGAGCGGGGCCACATCCTGTTCCAGCCCAACGACTCGCCGGTCCCGGCCGGCAACGTGGGCAAGTTCGGCTGCGGCGGCTGCCACGGCACCTCCGGCCAGGGGGGGCAGACCAAGTACTCCCTCCCCGACCCCCTGGACCCGAGCAAGCCCCCACGCCAGGTCAACTGGAAGGCTCCCGCCCTGGACACCGTGCTGCTGCGCTACTCGGTGGACGAGGTCCGGGCCGTGATCGAGTACGGCCGGGTCAACACCCCGATGCCCCCGTGGGGCGTGAACGGGGGCGGGCCCATGAACGACCAGCAGATAGAGGACCTCATCTCCTACCTCAAGAGCATCCAGCGGGCCCCCGAAGACGTCCAGAAGGAGAACAGGGAGAAGTTTGGAACCGACGGTCCCAAGCTGTTCGAGGAGTTCTGCGCCCGCTGCCACACCCAGGGCTGGCCCTACGGCGAGCCCGGCACCCCGGGCGGCGGCGCCTACGGCCCGAGCCTGGTGGGGGGCGCCACCGTGCGCCAGTTCCCGCTGGCCGAGGGCCAGGACAGCCACCTCGAGTTCTTGAGCAAGGGGGCCGAGTACGCCAAGGCCTATGGCGTGCGGGGCGTGGGCGGCAACGAGGCCGGGGGCATGCCCGGGTTCGGGCAGATGCTGGGCGAGGATCAGATCAAGGCCATCGTCGCCTACGAGCGGAGCCTGTGACGGGCCCGGCCCGGGAACGAGCGTGATGGACCTCCTCCTGGCCGCGCTGCGGTGGGACCCGCACATCAGGGGCATCGTGATCGTGCTGGTCGCCGTCGCCATCCTGATGGGCAGCGTCTATCTCCTGCTGGCCACCAACACCGGGGCCCGGCTGGGCTTCGTGATCGCCGCGGCCGGGCTCTTCGGGTGGATGACGGTCATGGGCGTGGTGTGGACCGTGTTCGGGATCGGCATAAAGGGCGAGGAGCCGCACTGGGAGCCGTTGGAGCTGGTCACGGGTGACCTGTCCCAGTCGACCGTCCCCGCCGCCCGGACCTTCCCGAAGGGCTGGAAGAAGATGCCCAAAGGGGACCCGGCCCTGGCTGACGCCGAGGCCGCCGCCGACGCGGTGTTGGCAGCGTCGGGAGGCGAGGGCGGCGGCGAAGGAGGCGGCGGTGGCGAAGGAGGCGGCGGCGGCGGTGGCGGAGGAGGAAGTGGTGGTGGAGGCGGCGGCGGCGAGAGCGGCGGCGGCGAGAGCGGCGGCGCCACCATGAAGCTCCGGGTGGACCCCCCATTCCAGCAGAAGGAGGACTACCAGCTCGTCGACGCCTACCGGAAGGGGGGCGAGACGTGGTTCTTCACCTTGAGGCACCGGCCCCATTACGTGGTGTACCAGGTGAAGCCGGCCTCCTCGGGGGCACCAGGGCAGCAGCGCCAGCCGGTCACCACGGTGGTCATGCTCCGGAACCTCGGGAACCTCCGGGCCCCCTCGTTCTTCTTCACCGTGGCCTCGGCCATCGTGTTCGGCGTGTGCTGCTACGCCCTCCACCAGCGGGACAAGGAGGCCTTCGCCCGCCAGGCTCCCGTCACCTAGGCTGGGTCAGATGGCCGAGTACCTCCCCATCCTCACCCTGCTGGTGCTGGCCACGCTGTTCGCCGGCCTGTCCTTCTTCGCCTCGTCGCTGCTCGGCCCCAAGAGGCCCACGGCCGCCAAGGCGGCCCCCTACGAGTGCGGGATCGTCCCGACGCGAGAGCCGGCGGAGCGCTTCCCCGTCCGCTTCTACCTCGTGGCCATGATCTTCATCATCTTCGACATCGAGATCATCTTCCTCTACCCCTGGGCCGTGATCTTCCGCCAGCTGGACCTGTTCGGCCTGGTGGAGATGGTGGTGTTCGCGGTCGCCGTGTTCGTGTCGTTCCTGTACCTCATCAGCAACGGCGCCCTCGACTGGGGGCCGGCCAAGCGGCTGCGGCCCGCCGGCACCACTCCCACCGGCAGGACCACGGACTCCACCATCCGGCGGATCGGCCGGGAGGAGGAGGCTGCGTAGACGTGCCTGGGCTGGAGGAGCTGAGCCACAACTTCGTCACCGGGAACCTCGAGAACCTGGTGAAGTGGGCCCGCCGCAACAGCGTGTGGCCCGCCACCTTCGGCCTGGCGTGCTGCGCCATCGAGATGATGGGGACAGGCGCCTCCAACTACGACCTGGCCCGCTTCGGCATGGAGGTGTTCCGTGCCTCGCCCCGACAGGCCGACCTCATGATCGTGGCCGGCCGGGTGTCGCAGAAGATGGCGCCCGTCCTGCGCCAGGTGTACGACCAGATGGTGGAGCCCAAGTGGGTCATCTCCATGGGCGTGTGCGCCTCCACCGGTGGAATGTTCAACAACTACGCCCTGGTCCAGGGGGTCGATCAGGTGGTGCCGGTCGACGTCTACTCGCCGGGCTGCCCGCCGGGGCCGGAGACCCTGATGCACTCCATCCTCACCCTGCACGAGAAGATCCGCACGGGCGAGATCACCCGCCGGCGGGAGGCCACCGGCGCCGGCGCCGGGCTCCACGTCGACGAGGTGCTGACCGAGCGCCACTCGGCGGAGCCGACCCACTCCTACGTGGGCACGCCGAAGTGAGCGACGACGACGGTCGCCACCAGGAGAACGCCGAGGAGTCTCGGGCTGGGTCGGAGGTCTTGCACGGGGCGCCGGTGAGCTGGTCCGGGGGCGAGAAGGTGGTCCATCCCTCCCGGGAGTCGTACGTAGACGTGGTGTCGGCGCTTCGCGACGAGGGCTACGACATGTGCGCCGACCTCTGTGGCGTGGACTACCTCACCCATCCCGGCCGGGCGCTGCCCGACGGGGTCCAGCCCGAACGCTTCGAGCTGGTGGTCATCCTGGTCTCGCTGTCGCAGCGGCGCCGGCTCCGGCTACGGGTGCAGGTGCCCCAGGCCGACCCGAGGGTGGTGTCACTGTACGGGCTCTACCCGGGCACGGAGGCCATGGAGCGGGAGGCCTACGACATGTTCGGCATCCTCTTCGACGGCCACCCCGACCTCACCCGCATCCTCATGCCCGAGGACTGGGAGGGCCACCCGCTGCGCAAGGACTATCCGGTGGGGCGGGTGCCCGTGCAGTTCAAGGCAGCCCCGTCGACGAGGTGAGGGACCCGTGAGCACGGCCGACAAGGGCATCGTCGAGACCTCCGAGGGCCCCCAGGAGATGGAGGTGCGGGCGTCCACCACCGCCACCGAGCTGCTGCGGGAGCAGGGGGCCGTACTGCGCCTGGCCGAGGGAGTCAGCATCGACCCCGGCGCCTTCAACCTGGAGTTCGCCGAGGACGAGAACATGATCCTCAACCTGGGGCCTCAGCACCCGTCCACCCACGGCGTGCTGCGGATCATGATGGAGCTCGACGGTGAGACCGTCCTGCGCACCAAGCCGGTGGTGGGCTACCTCCACACGGGCATGGAGAAGACCGGGGAGGATCTCACCTACCTCCAGGGGCCCACCAACGTGACCCGCATGGACTACCTGGCCCCGCTGTTCAACGAGTGCGTCTTCTCCCTGGCCGTCGAGCAGCTGCTCCAGATCGAGGTCCCGCCCCGGGCCACCTGGATCCGCATGCTGATGTGCGAGCTGAACAGGATCTCCTCCCACCTGCTGTTCATGGCCACCAACGGGCTCGACGTGGCCGCCCTGTCGATGATGCTCTACGGCTGGCGGGAGCGCGAGGTGGTGCTGTCGTTCCTGGAGAAGGTGTCCGGGCTGCGGATGAACCACAACTACATCCGCCCCGGCGGAGTGGCCGCCGACCTGCCCGACGGCTGGCGCGACGACGTGCTGGCCATCTGCGACCTCATCCCGCCCCGTCTCGAGCAGTACGACGACATGCTGACGGGCCAGCCGGTGTTCCGCCAGCGCACCGAGGGCGTGGGCACCATCTCCGGAGAGGAGGCCATCGCCCTATCGGCCACCGGGCCCGTCCTCCGCTCCACCGGCGTGGCCTGGGACCTGCGCAGGGACGAGCCGTACCAGTTCTACGAGCAGGTCGACTTCGACGTTGTGGTCGGCAAGTACGGCGACGCCTTCGACCGCTATGCCATCCGGCTGAACGAGATGCGGGAGTCGGTCAAGATCGTCCGCCAGATCGTCGACGCCATGCCGCCGGGCGACTACCGCATCCAGGACAAGAAGGTCACCCCGCCGCCTCGTGCCCGCATCGACCAGTCGATGGAAGCACTCATCCACCACTTCAAGCTCTTCACCGAGGGGTTCAAGGTTCCCGAGGGCGAGGTGTACGTGGCCATCGAGTCGCCTCGGGGCGAGCTCGGCTGCTACCTGGTGTCGGACGGCACGTCCAAGCCGTACCGCCTCCACATCCGCGACCCATCCTTCGCCAACATCTCCAGCCTGCCGCCCATGATGCGGGGTGGCCTGGTCGCCGACGCGGTGGCCATCATCTCCTCGATCGACCCCGTGATGGGCGGTGTGGACCGGTGACGGCCCTGCTCGTCCATGTCGCGAAGTCGCGCCCCCCGTTGGCGCCAGCTCGCGACATCAAGCGCCCGGCGGAGGAGGACGCCTGATGGCCAGGCTGAACGAGGAGAACGTGCAACGGGTCAGGGACCTCATGGCGCTGTACCCACGGCCCCGCTCGGCCATCATCCCGGTCCTCCACGTCGTCCAGGAGCAGGACGGATGGCTCACCGAGGACGCCATGGAGCATGTGGCCGAGCTGCTCGACATCACCCCGGCCGAGGTCTACGGCACGGCGAGCTTCTACGACATGCTGTTCATGGAGCCGGTGGGGCGGCACCTCATCTCCATATGCACCAACGTGGCCTGCATGCTGAACGGCGCCTACGAGCTGCTCGACCATGCCGAGAGGACGCTCGGCATCAAGGCCGACACCACCACGGCCGACGGCGAGTTCACCCTGGAGGAGTTCGAGTGCCTCGCCCTGTGCGACAGGGCACCGTGCCTCACCGTGAACTGGCGCTTCTTCGGCCCGGTGAGCAACGAGGACTTCGACCGTCTGGTGGACGACCTGCGGGCCGGCCGCCTGGCCGAGCAGGTCCCGCCCCACGGCACCCTGTGCCGGGTGGGGCGCACTGTCGGCCTGCCGGCCCAGGTGCCGTTCTCGGGCAGGGAGGGTGATCCCATGAAGAAGCCGGTCCCGGAGCCGGGCGGCGAGGACACGGCCGCCGAGGGGACAGCGGCAGAGGACACGGCCGCCCCGCCCACCACCGAGCCCCCCCCGGGCGAGAGGGTGGAGGAGGGCCAGCAGCCAGCCCGCGAGGGCGCCTTGCCCCAGGTCACCGAGCAGGGCGCCCAGATCCTCGGGCCCGAGGGCTCCGACACCGCCCCCACGGCCGGCGGGTCGAGGGCCGGAGGAGGGACGTAATGCCTGTCACAGACGCCAAGCCCATCGTCACCAAGCGGGTCGGCCTCCCCGAGTCCTGGACGATCAAGTCCTACCTCGAGAACGGCGGCTACGTCGCCCTGCGCAAGGCGCTGTCCATGTCCCCCGGCGCCATCCAGGCCGAGGTCAAGGCGGCCAGCCTGCTGGGCCGGGGCGGTGCCGGTTTCGACGCGGCCATGAAGTGGAGCATGCTGCGGCAGGCCCAGCCCTCCTACCTCGTGGTCAACGCCGACGAGAGCGAGCCCTGCACGTTCAAGGACCACATGCTCCTCGAGGCCGACCCCCACCAGATGCTGGAGGGCACCATCATCTGCGGGTACGCCAACGGCGTCACCCAGGCTTTCATCTACGTGCGGGGGGAGTTCGCCCTGGGCGTGGAGCGGGTCATGTCGGCCGTGAACGAGGCCTACGAGCACGGCTACCTGGGCCGGGACATCCTGGGATCGGGGTTCGACCTCGACGTGGTGGTGCACTACGGAGCCGGCTCCTACATCGTGGGGGAGGAGACGGCCCTCCTGGAGAGCCTGGAGGGCAAGCGGGGCTTCCCTCGCATCAAGCCTCCCAACTTCCCAGCCGCCGTGGGCCTCTACGGCTGCCCCACCGTGGTCAACAACGTGGAGACGGTGTCGTACCTGCCATGGATCGTGATGAACGGGGGCTCGTCCTTCTCCGATCTCGGCGAGGGGAAGTCGGCCGGCACCCGGGTCTTCTCCCTGTCCGGCCACGTCAACCGGCCCGGCAACTACGAGATCGAGTGGGCCAAGGCCACCTTCCGTGACCTCATCGAGCACCCCAACCTGGGCGGCGGCGTCCGCAACGGCAACCAGCTCAAGGCCATCATCCCGGGCGGGGCCTCGGCGCCGTGGCTCGGGGCCGACAAGGTCGACCTCCCCCTTGAGCAGGACACCATCTTGGAAGAGGGCTCGATGCTGGGGTCGGGCTCGGTGATCGTTATGGACCACACCACGTGCGCGGTGCGGGCCGCCTGGCGAGTGGTGAAGTTCTTCCACCGGGAGTCGTGCGGGCAGTGCACGCCGTGCCGGGAGGGGAGCGGCTGGCTGGAGAAGATCATGGTCCGCATCGAGCAGGGCGCGGGCCGGGAGGAGGACCTGGACCTGCTCCTCGACGTGTGCGACAACATCTCGCCCGACCTCTCCTGGCCCCCCAAGATGACGACCATCTGCGTGCTCGGTCCTTCCATCCCGCCGGCCATCGCCACCAGCCTCAACATGTTCCGCGACGAGTACCTGGTCCACATCAAAGAGGGCGGGTGCCCCTTTGGCTGAGCAGACCCAGCAGGAGAAGGAGACGGTCACCATCTCCGTAGACGGGGACCCGGTCGAGGCCACTCCCGGGGAGCTCGTGATCGCCGCCGCCGAGCGCCACGGGGTGTACATCCCCCGCTTCTGCTACCACCCTCGGATGCGGCCGGTGGCCATGTGCCGCATGTGCCTGGTGGAGATCAAGACGCCCAAGGGCTTCATGCTCCAGCCCGCCTGCTACGTGCCCGTGACACCCGACATGGAGGTGGTCACCACCTCGGCGCGCGTCACCAAGGCCCAGGACGGCGTGCTCGAGTTCCTCCTCGTCAACCACCCCCTCGACTGCCCGGTGTGCGACAAGGGCGGCGAGTGCCCCCTCCAGGACCAGACCCTGGCCTACGGCCCGGGCGAGTCGCGCTACGTGGAGGAGAAGCGCCACTTCGCCAAGCCCATCCCGCTCTCGAGCCTGGTCGACCTCGACCGGGAGCGCTGCATCCAGTGCGACCGCTGCACCAGGTTCGCCGAGGAGGTGGCGGGCGACCCCCTCATCGAGTTCGTGGGCCGCTCGGACCAGCTCGAGGTCAACACCTTCCCCGACCATCCCTTCGCCTCCTACTTCTCGGGCAACACGGTGCAGATCTGCCCGGTGGGGGCCCTGCTGGCCCGGCCCTACCGGTTCCGGGCCCGGCCCTGGGACCTCGAGCAGGTCGAGAGCACCTGCACGTCGTGCGCCTTCGGGTGCCGGGTGGCCGTGCAGTCGTCGTCCAACGCCCTCACCCGCTACATCGGCATCGACAGTGATCCCGTCAACCACGGATGGCTATGCGACATGGGCCGATTCGACTTCGAGGCCGTCAACAGCGACGAGCGGCTGGGCAGCCCCTTGGTGCGCAAGGCGGGCGGCGAGGTGAGCACCGAGGAGCTGGCCGAGGCCTCGTGGGGCGAGGCCCTCCAGGCCGCCGCCGACGGCATCGAGCGGGCCCGCGCCGTCCACGGCCCCGACGCCATCGCCGTGGTCGGGGGCGCCCGGCTGGCCAACGAGGACGCCTACGCCTGGGCCAAGCTGGCCAAGGCGGTGCTCGGCACGGACAACGTGGACGCCCAGCTCGGCGACGGGCTGCCGCCCGAGCTCGTCCTCGGGCTGCCCCGGGCCACCATCGACGACGCCTGTGCCGCCCCCGCCGTGATCCTGCTCACCGGCGACGTCAAGGAGGAGCTGCCGGTCCTGTACCTGCGACTGCGGGCCGCGGCCATCAACCGTGACATGCCGATCGTCGAGCTGGCTCCTCAGCGCAGCGGGATGTCCCGGTACTGCAAGACCACGCTCGCCTACCGTCCCGGCGAGGCGGCCGAGCTGGCCCGGGCCCTGGTGGACGGCGCCAGCGGCGACGTGGCCGGCGTGGGGGCCGAAGAGATCAACCGGGCCCGGGAGCTCCTGGAGGAGGGCGCGGTGGTGGTACTGGGCCGGCCGTCCGTCGCCGAGTCCCAGGACTCGATCGCCGCAGGCGCCGCCGCCCTGGCCACCTACCCGGGCGTGCGCTTCCTGCCGGCCCTGCGCCGGGGCAACGTCATGGGCGCCCTCGACATGGGCCTGGCGCCGGGCGTCCTGCCCGGACGGGTGGGCCTGGCCGACGGGCGGGACTGGTTCTCCCAGGAGTGGGGCGTCATCCCCGAGCAGCGAGGCCTCGACACGGCCGGCATCCTGGCCGCCGCCGCCGCCGGTCGCATCCAGGTCCTCGTCCTGCTAGGGGCCGACCCGGTCTCCGACTTCCCGGACGCCGAGCTGGCCCGCCAGGCCCTCTCCGGCGCCGGATTCGTCCTCGCCGTCGACACCTTCCTCAACCCGTCCTCCCGCCACGCCGACGTGGTGCTGGCCGCCGCCGCCTACGCCGAGCGACCCGGGACCACCACCAACATCGAGGGACGGATCACTCGCCTCGGCCAGAAGTTGGTCCCCCCCGGCGTGGCCCGGCCCGACTGGATGATCGCCGTGGAGCTGGCGTGGCGGATGGGCGCCGACCTGGGAGTACAGAGCCTGGAGGACATCTGGGACGAGATCGAGCGGCTGGCCCCTTCCCACGCCGGCATCACCAGGGCCGTGCTGGCCGATCCGCGTCATCGGGACGGCGTGCTGGCGCCCCTCGACGGTGACTCCTCGGCCAGCCTGCCCCCCAGCCCGGCCAGCGCCACCGACACCAACGTGGGAGGCACCGACGAGGAGCCGCCCGCCATCGACCCCATGGGCACCCCCGGGCTGCTGGAGACCGCCACCCAGGGCGTCCCGGCCACAGGGGTGGACCCGCTGCGACCCGAGGACCTGGAGCAGACCGGTCAGGCGGACGAGGGCCGGGAGGGCGCCGCTCGCCCTCCGCTCCTCCGCTTCTCGGCTCCGGACGACTTCACCGCTCCGCCGGTAGACGCCTACTCCCTCCGCCTGGTGGCCCCCCGCACCCTGTACGGCCAGGCCACCCTGGTGCAGGGCTCGCCCTCGCTGGCCCGCCTGGCCCCTCGGGCCAGGGCCAGGGCCAACCCCCACGACCTCGACCGCCTGGGCGTCGGCCCGGGGGCCCACGTGCGGCTCCGCTCTCGCAGGGGCACAGTCACACTCGAGGCGGAGCCCGACCTCGCCGTGCCCAGGGGGTCCATATCCGTGCCCTTCAACGCCCCGGGCGAAGGCGCGTCGGAGCTGATCGACGCCGGCCAGCCTGTGGTCGAGGTGCGGGTGGAGACCACGTGACGTCGGCCCTGTCAGCTCTCGTCGCTGCCGGCGACCCCCTCTTCTCCGAGGGCGTGGATCTCACGGTGCTGCTCATCGTGGCGGGCAAGACGGTGGTGGTGTTCGGGGCCCTGCTCCTGTCGGTGCTGCTCGTGATCTGGGTCGAGCGCAAGCTCATAGGCGACATGCAGGACCGGATCGGCCCGGCCCGCGCCGGTCCCTTCGGCGTCCTGCAGTCGCTGGCCGACGGGATCAAGCTGTTCTTCAAGGAGGACCTGCTCCCAGACGGAGCCGACCGGCGGGTGTACCGGCTGGCCCCCTACCTGGCCACAGTGCCCGCCTTCCTGTCCTTCGCCATCGTGCCCGTGGGGGGCATGG
>JALYHE010000166.1 GCA_030776705.1 Actinomycetota bacterium
CCCGAGCCCGGCCCCTCCGCCTCCGCCGGCCCGGGACCAGAGCCCGGACCGGGCACCGGCCCCTTGCCCGACTGAGGTCGCCGCTCCACCAGCCACCTGGCCTCCCATCGTCCCCGGTGGCCGGCCACCACGGCGAAGGTGACCTCGGCCCCCACCGTGATGGTGCGGCTGCCGTCGGCAACGGCGGTGCAGTGGAAGAAGAAGCGGCGCCCGTCCGCGGCCTCGACCTCGCCGTGGCCCCTGGCCTCGTCGAAGTCGGTGACCGTCCCTCGAACCACGGCTTTCCCGGTCACGGGCCGAGCACTAGTCGTGGAGCACTAGTGGACGATCTTGGAGATGGGCAGCTCGATGATGTCGCTGGCGCCGTTGTCCTCGAGGGCGGGGATGAGCGTGTTGATCTGCGCCTTGGGCACCACCGTCTCGACGGCATAGCCGTCCTCCCCGAACAGCTTGGACACCGTGGGCGAGCGCAGGGCGGGGAGCAGCTCGATGACCCCGGCCAGCTCGGACTGTCCCACGTTCATCTTCACCAGGACCTTGCCCCGCGCCTCCAGCGTGCCCTGGAGCAGGGTGAGGATCTGGCCCATGGCGTGGCGCTTGGCGGGGTCCTCGCATGAGGACGGGTTGGCGATCAGCTCGGTGAAGGAGACCAGGATGGTGTCGACGACCCGTAACCCGGCCGCCTGCAGCGCCCGGCCCGTCTCGGTGACCTCCACCACGGCGTCGGCGATGTCGGGCACCTTGGCCTCGGTGGCGCCGTAGGAGAGGGTGACCTCGCCCTCGACGCCGTGCTCCACCAGGTAGCGGCGGGTCAGCTCCGGGTACTCCGTGTGCACCCGCACCCCGGCGGGGAGCTGCTCCACCTTCTCCACCGGCGAGTCGGCGGCCACGGCCAGCACCACCCGTATGGGACGGGCCGTGGCCTTGGAGTAGTGCAGTTCCCCGAGGGAGACCACGTCGCTGGCCGTCTCCTCGATCCAGTCCCGTCCCGTGATGCCCAGGTCGAACAGCCCCTCCTCCACGTAACGGGGGATCTCCTGGGGCCGCAGGATGCGGACCTCGTCGATGCGGGGGTCCGGCACCCGGGCCTTGTAGTCCACGGTCGAGGACCGCTGGACAGGCAGGTCGGCGGCCTCGAACAGGTCGAGGGTGGCCTGCTCGAGCGACCCCTTGGGCAGGACCAGTCGCAGCACGTCGGCGCCCGCCCTCAGCCCGGGTCGCGCTTGGGGAGCTGGCGGAGCAAGTCCGCCATCTCGATGGCCGCGGTGGCGGCCTCGAAGCCCTTGTTCCCGCCCTTGCCGCCGGCCCGCTCCAGGGCCTGCTCGGCCGTGTCGGTGGTGAGGACCCCGAACACCACGGGCACCCCGGTGTCGAGCTGGGCCCGCTGGACGCCGGCCGCGCACTGGCCGGCCACGTGCTCGTAGTGCCCGGTGGCGCCGCGCACTACGGCGCCCACGCAGATCACGGCGTCGACCTCCCCCGACCCCGCCAGCCGGGCCGCGGCCAGGGGGATCTCGAAGGCCCCCGGGACCCAGGCCACCACGACCGACGCCTCGTCCACCCCGTGGCGGACCAGGCCGTCCACGGCACCGGCCAGGAGCCTCTCGGTGACCAGGTCGTTGAAGCGGCTGCACACCACGGCCACCCGCAGTCCCTCGCCCCGGAGGGCGCCGGTGTACTGGTTGGCCGGTCGTCGCTCGCTCATCGGGTCCCCGCTCGTTCGTCGCCGACGTCGTCCAGGCCGTCGAGCGCGTGGCCCATCCTCGCCCGCTTTGTGCGCAGGTAGCCGATGTTCTCCGGGTTGGGGACGGGCACCAGCGGGACCCTCTCCACCATCTCCAGGCCGAAGCCCTCGAGGCCGCCGTACTTGGCCGGGTTGTTGGTCATGTAGCGCATCGTGGTGATGCCCAGGTCGACCAGGATCTGGGCACCGATGCCGTACTCCCGGCTGTCCACGGGCAGGCCCAGGTCCAAGTTGGCGTCCACCGTGTCCCGACCGCCCTCCTGGAGGGTGTAGGCCCGCAGCTTGTGGGCCAGCCCGATCCCCCGGCCCTCGTGCCCGCGCAGGTACACCACCACGCCCAGCCCCTCGTCGGCCACCCGCTTCATGGCCGCCTCGAGCTGCCAGCCACAGTCGCAGCGCAGCGAGTCGAACACGTCGCCGGTCAGGCACTCGCTGTGGACCCGCACCAACACCTCGTCCTCACCCTGCACCGCTCCCTTCACCAGCGCCACGTGCAGGTCGCGGTTGAGGACCGACTCGTAGGCGTAGCACGTGAAGTCGCCGTACCTGGTGGGGATGCGGGCCTCGGCCACCCGGGTGACCAGCTTGTCCTTCTGGCGGCGGTGGCGTATCAGGTCGGCGATGGAGATGAGGAGCAGCCCGTGCTCCTCGGCGAAGGCCTCGAGGTCCGGCAGGCGGGCCATCTCGCCGTTCTCCTTGACCACCTCGCACAGCACGCCGGCCGGGTAGAGGCCGGCCGCCCGGGCCAGGTCCACGGCCGCCTCGGTGTGCCCGGCCCGCTTCAGCACACCGCCCTCGCGGTACCGCAGCGGGAACATGTGGCCGGGCTTGGCCAGGTCCTCGGGTCGGGTCTCGGGGTCGATCAGGGCCTTGATGGTGGCGGCCCGGTCGGCGGCCGAGATCCCCGTGGTGGTGCCCGGGCGGTAGTCGACGCTGACCGTGAAGGCGGTGCGCTGCGACTCGGTGTTGTCCAGCACCATCAGGGGAAGGCCCAGCTCGTCCAGGCGATCGCCGGTGAGGGGCACGCAGATGACCCCGGAGCTGTGCTTGATCAGGAAGGCCAGCTTCTCCGGCTCGGCGAACTCGGCCGCCATGACCAGGTCGCCCTCGTTCTCGCGGTCCTCGTCGTCGACGACGATCACCATCTCTCCCCGCGCGACGGCGGCGATGGCCTTGTCGATCTGGGCCAGGGGCACGAACAGATGCTACGGCACCTGCCAGGGCCGGCCCTGGAGCAGCCTCTCGACGTACTTGGCCAGCACGTCCACCTCCAGGTTCACGCTGGCGCCGGGCAGCTTCCTCCCGAGCGTCGTGACCTCGGCGGTGTGGGGCACCACCGCGGCCGTGAACCCGTCCTCGGTCGGCTCCACCACGGTGAGGCTGCACCCGTCCACGGCGACGGAGCCCTTGGCCACCACGTAGCGCAGGAGGTCGGCGGGCATGCGGACCCGAAGGTCCGGGGCCGGGTCCACGACCTCCCCTACGGCGTCGACGTGTCCCTGCACCAGGTGCCCGGCCAGGCGGTCCCCCACCCGCAGCGCCCGCTCGAGGTTCACCTCGTCGCCGGGGCTCAGTTCGGCCAGGTTCGTCCGGGCCAGCGTCTCGGCGACCACGTCGACGCCGTACCAGCCCCGGCCCACGTCCACCACCGTCAGGCAGCAGCCGTTGTGGGCCACGGAGTCCCCCACTGCGAGCTGCTCGAGCACCGAGCCCGCTTCGATCTCGAAGCGGTCCCCGCGGCGGGCCCCCACCCGCCCCATCTCCTCGACTATGCCGGTGAACACGGCACCTGGCCCGAAGGGGCCAGCTCCACCCGGAGGTCGGCTCCGAGGCGGGTCACGTCGACGACGGTTCCCCGCCACAGGTCCTCGACGGCCTTCGCTCCCGGGCCGGCGAACAGCGGCAGCGAGTCGTCGCCGCCGAACAGGGCGGGGGCCAGGTACAGCACGTAACGGTCCACCAAGCCGGCCCGGTGGAAGCCGTGAGCCACCGTCGGTCCCCCCTCGACCAGGAGCTGGAGCACGCCCCGCCGGCCCAGGTCGTCGAGCACCTCCCCCAGGTCGCCGCCGACCTCGAGGGCGGGCCGCACCCGGGCGCCCTCGGGCGCCCTCCCCAGCACCACCCGCTCGGGGTCGGCGCCCTCCACCAGGCGCACGGTGAGGGCGGGATCGTCGGCCCGGACGGTGCCGGCACCCACCATCACGGCGTCGCTCTCGGCCCGTAGCCGGTGGGCGTCGGCGCGGGCCTCCTCGCCCGTTATCCAGCGGCTGGTCCCGTCGGGCGCGGCCACGCCCCCGTCCATGGTGGCGGCCAGCTTGAGCACCACCCAGGGGCGCCCGGTGGTGCGGTGCTTGACGTAGGGGGCCAGCTGGGCCCGCACCTCGGCCTCGCACACGCCCACATCGGTGGCCACGCCCGCCTCCCGCAGGCGAGCCAACCCTCGTCCCCGGACCCGGGGGTCGGGGTCCTCGGTGCCGACCACTACTCGGGCCACCCCGGCGGCCACGATGGCGTCCGTGCACGGTGGCGTGCGGCCGTGGTGGGGGCAGGGCTCGAGGGTGCAGTAGAGGGTGGCGCCCCGGGCCCGCCCACCGGCCGCGGCCAGGGCCGCTGCCTCGGCGTGGAGCCCGCCCGGCGGGGCGTGCTCCAGCTCCTGGTCGAGGGGGGACCGACGGTGG
>JALYHE010000167.1 GCA_030776705.1 Actinomycetota bacterium
CGGCGAGCAGGGCGGCGGCGAGGGCGGCCGGACGGCGCACCGGTCCAGGCTAGGCCGCCGCCCGCGGGCGAGATCTCCGCCGTCTCCGGCGCCGCCTAGGCCCGCCCGGCGGGGGCGATGCGCAGGATCCGGTCGTCGCCCTCCCTGGGGCTGCCCCTGCCGTCCCGGTTGGAGGTGGTCAGGTACACGGCCCCGTCCGGGCCCACCGCTACCTCACGCAGTCGTCCCAGCTGGTCCGCCAGCAGCACCTCCTCGTCCTTCACCGAGCCGTCGGCCCCGAAGGTCAGCCGCCTGAGCGACTCGCCTCGCAAGGTGGCGAACAGCATCGACCCCCGCCATGCGGGGATGAGGCCGGCCCCGTACACGGCGCAGCCGGCGGGGGCGACGCTCGAGGGGTAGTTCCTGACGCCGTTGCCGCTGGTGCGGGGCCAGCCTCCGTCGAACCCCGGCCTGAGGACGTTGACCTCGTCGTTCCCCGAGGGACCGTGCTCGGTGGCGAGCAGGCGGCCACCGGCGCCGAAGCACAGCCCCTGGACGTTGCGGTGGCCCCGGCTGTGCACGGTGGCGTTCCCCGACTCGGTGTCGACCCTGAGCACCTTGCCGTTGACGCTGGCCGGGTCCGGGGCCAGCTGGGGCTGGGCCGCGTCGCCGGTGCTGGCGTACAGGGCGCCGTCCGGGCCCAGGCGCAGCCGGCCGCCGTTGTGGAGGCCGGCCCGGGCGATGGCCTGCACCAGGACCCGCTGGGAGCCGTCGGGCTCGAGGCGGACGACGCGGTTGTCCGCGGCGCCTGTGTACATGACGAAGCGCCGGCCCCGACCGTCGATCTCGAGGCCCATGAGGCCGCCCTCGCCCCGCTCCTCCACGCCGGCCACGGGCTGGGACTGCTCTCCCAGCTTGGTCAGCCGGCCGTTGCGCTCGGTGTACCAGAGGGCCCCGGACGGGTCCCAGGCCAGTGACCACACCGTGTCCAGGCCCCGGGCCACCTCGACGACCTGGAGCCGCTCGCCGGCGCTCGAGAAGGTGGCCAGCGGGGGCCCGGAACCCGCCGCCGACCGGGACGGCGGGGGAGTGGCGCCTCGAGGAGGCGCCGAGCCGTTCCCGCCGGGCCCGTTCCCGCCGCCGCAGGCCGCCAGCCCCAGGGCCAGGACCGCCAGGGCCGGGCGTCTCAAGCCGGGCGTCTCAAGCCGGGCGTAGGCTCACAAGACCGTGACGCAGGCGTCGTCGCCCTGGGCCCGTGACGCGGCGGTGGCCGGCGTGGTCTCGCCGTAGAGGCCTGCCAGCATCCCCCGCACGATGCCCCGGTCGACGGCGCAGATCACCGGGTGCTGTGTGGCCGCGTCGCCGAAGGGGCAGTGATCGGAGACGATGGCCAACGACGTCCCACGGGCCTCGGCGTGGGCGGCGAACCCGTGGGCGGTGAGGGCGTCGGCCACGGCGTGGAGGGCGGCCCGGAAGGAGCGGTGGGCGTCGGCCGGTGACATCTGCTGGGCCAGGCTGCGGCCGTACTCCTCTCCGACGTCCTCGGCCATGGCTGCCGCCTGGTGCTCGGGCACCAGGGCCAGGGTCCGGGCCAGCAGGGTGACCAGCAGGTCGTCGCGACGGGCCGGGAAGGCTAGGTCGTCGTCCTTCTCTCCCGGCCGGTAACGCTTCGAGGGCCGCCCCACGCCGCCCGTCTCCGAGCGCTCGAGGTGCACCTCGAGGTAGCCGCCGGCGGCGAGCTTGTCGAGGTGGTGACGGGCCACGTTCGGATGCAGCCCGAAGTGCTCGGCGACCTCGGCCGCGGTCACGCCCCGCTCGGCCTCCCGTGCGAACAGGAAGATGTGCCGCCGGGTGGGGTCCCCGAACGCCGAGGTCACGGCGGCCACGGCGGCGGAGAAATCGGCGTCGGTGAGGGGCGGCCGGCCCACGCAATTATCCTACCTGGCAGGGTGACGGAGGCCCCTCCGTCGCCGCCCACCACCGAGAAGGGGGGCCACGTGCCGAGCGAGACAGACGTCATCGAGGCCCTTCGCCCGGTCATGGACCCCGAGCTTCACATGAGCATCGTCGACCTGGGGATGGTGAAGGGCGTAGCCATCGACGGCGACCAGGTGGCCGTGCAGGTCGCCCTCACCGTGCCGGGGTGCCCGCTCAGGGCCGAGATCACCGACCGGGTGACGGCGGCCCTGATGCCACTCGAGGGAGTGGGCGGCGTGGCCGTCGACATGACCGTCATGACCGACGACGAGCGAGCCACCGTGCGCAGGCAGATGGAGCAGGTCCAGGCGGCCCAGGGCCGGCCCCAGGGCGGCCGGCTGGGGCACGAGGAAGGCCGCCCCAACCCCTTCATGACCGAGGGCTCTCGCACCCGGGTCCTCGGCATCTCCTCGGGCAAGGGCGGGGTCGGCAAGTCGTCGGTGACCGTCAACCTCGCCGTCTCCCTCGCCCGCCGCGGTCACGACGTGGGCGTCCTCGACGCCGACGTGTACGGCTTCTCCATCCCCAAGATGCTGGGCATCGACCACGACCCCGTGGTGATCGACGACATGGTCGTGCCGCCCATCGCCCACGGCGTGAAGGCGGTGTCCATCGGGTTCTTCGTGGGCGAGAACCAGCCGGTGATGTGGCGGGGCCCGATGCTGCACAAGGCCCTCGAGCAGTTCCTCGTGGACGTGTACTGGGGAGAGCCCGACTACCTGCTCATCGACATGCCGCCCGGGACGGGCGACGTGGCCCTGTCCATGGCCCAGTACCTGCCCCGCTCCGAGATGTTCGTCGTCACCACGCCGCAGCCGGCGGCGCAGCGGGTGGCCCAGCGCACGGCCTACATGGCCCGCAAGGTCAACCTGCCGCTGCGGGGCGTGATCGAGAACATGTCCTGGTTCACGGCCGACGACGGCACCCGCTACGAGATCTTCGGGCACGGCGGCGGGGCCGAGCTGGCCGAGACCCTGGGCGTGCCCCTGATCGGCCAGGTGCCGCTGCTGCCCTCGCTGCGGGAGGGCGGCGACGAGGGCGTCCCCGTCACCGTCTCGGAACCGGACAATGAGGCGTCGCTGGCCTTCTCCGCCATGGCCGCCGAGGTGGAGCGCATGGGGCCGAGCCGGGTATTCCGTCCCGAGCTCAAGATCAGCTGAGCAGCGTGGAGGAGATCGAGGGCGGCGCCGTCCCCGTCCTCAGCTGGGCCCCGGACCTCGAGGACGGCGCTCGACGCCAGGCCGTGAACTGCGCCAACCTGGCCGTGGCCTTTCACCACGTGGCCGTCATGGCCGACGGTCACCAGGGCTACGGCGTGCCCATCGGCGCCGTGCTGGCCCTGGACGGCGCCATCTCGCCGTACGCGGTGGGCAACGACATCGGCTGCGGCATGGCCCTGGTGCCCACCTCGCTGACCCGCGAGGAGATGCTGTCGCCCCTGCCCGGAGCAGGCGGTCGGGGGCCGGTGGCCAGGGACGAGGTGATGGGGGAGGTGCAGGCCACCGTCCCCGCCGGCGTGGGACGGGACCGGAGCGGCGCCGGCGGCGGGGCCGAGGGCGGGGCCGACGCGGGGGCGGACCTCGAGGCCCTCCTGGGGGCGGCCTTCGACGCCATGGAGGAGGCCTCCGCCCTGTGCTCGGTGCCGCTGTCGACCAGCCAGTCGCCGGACCCTGCCGCCGGCAAGCCCCTCGAGCGGGAGGGCTTCGTGGCCCGGGGCCGGTCCCAGGCCGGCACCCTGGGGGCCGGCAACCACTTCATCGAGCTGCTGTGCGGGCCCGACGGCGACGTGGCCGTCATGCTCCACTCCGGCTCCCGGGGCGTGGGCGGCTCGATCTGCAACAACTTCCACCGCTTCGCCCTCCGGTACTGCGAAGAGACGGGCCAGTCGCTCCCGGACCCGGGACTGGCCTGGCTGCCGGTTGGAGAGGGCGAGGATCGCTGGTCCCGGGTGGGGCGTGCCTACGAGCGGGCCCTCAGGGCCGGCCTCGAGTACGCCGAGCGGAACCGCCGCAGCATGCTGGAGGCGGTGGGAGACGTCATCGAGCGCCGTTTCCCGGCCGCCATGCGGTGGGACGGGGCCGTGAACATCCACCACAACGACGCCACCTCGGAGACCCACTACGGGCGCCGGGTCTGGGTGCACCGAAAGGGTGCGGTCAAGGCCGCCGAGGGCACGCCCACCATCACCCCCGGGTCCATGGGGACGTTCACCTACCTGGGCCGGGGCCGGGGGAACCCGGCGTCGTTCTCGTCGTGCAGCCACGGGGCGGGACGAGTCATGAGCCGTTCCCGGGCCCGCCGGGAGCTGTCCGTGCGAGCCGAGCTGGACCGCATCGCCTCCGCGGGCGGCAAGGTCTTCGCCGCAAGCCAGGAGGACGTGGTCGACGAGATGCCCGCCGCCTACAAGGACCTGGACGAGGTCATGGCCAACCAGGCCGACCTGGTGGAGCCGGTACGGCGCTACACGCCCCTGGCCACCTACAAGGGCTCGGAGCCGCCCCGCCGGCGCCGGAAGAAGGGCCGGGGGGGCCAGAAGGGCCAGAAGGAGTGGCGCCCCGAGGAGGAGCGCTAGCGGCCCGTGCGGGCGGTCGGCTCCCGATCACGGGTCGCAGAGGGTGTGGGCCGGGTTGGTCTTGCCGATCCCGTTGTTGGCGTAGCACTCGTAGCCCTTGTTCCGGTCAGGCTGGATGAGGCGGCCCAGCACGGGGTCTTCTGACGGGTAGTCCTGGCCCTGGCCACCGGGGTTCTTGTTGTCGGCCCGTCCGACGCACCCGGCGCACGGCTTGCCGACCGCGTTCCCGCTGCCGTTCCCGGCGCGGATCGGCTCGCTCAGTAGCAGCGTCAAGCCCCGGTCCTGTCTCGTTGACGCTCACAGTGGTGTCATCGGTGCCCGGTAGGCACAGCGCCGACGCCCTCCGTTATGGTCGCGAGGGAGCGGACTCGAGACGCAGCCTGGCGGGGAGAAGCTCCAGGCGGAGTTCGGCGGCGGAACAGGAGAAGACATGTACGTCCAGATCGTCACCTACAACCTGAGCGGTGTGAGCGAGCAGGACTACATCGACATCGCCCACCAGGTGGCCGCTCAGTTCGCCTCCATGCCAGGACTCCAGGCCAAGGTCTGGCTGGAGGACGCCCAGAGCAACTCCTTCGGCGCCGTGTACTTCTGGGAGGACCGGGAGTCGATGGAGCGCTTCACCCGCTCCGACCTGTTCGAGGCCACTTACCCCGGCTTCGCCAACGTGGTGTCGGAGGGCTACGCCGTCTACGAGCACCTCACCAAGCTCACCCAGCCCGTGCTGCAGATCCTGGAGGAGGGCTGGACGGCGGCTCCGGCCAGCCCCGTGGAGGCCCCCCCGCCACCCGCCGAGACGCCGAGGACGGTGGTGAAGCAGGCCCCGGCCAAGAAGGCGGCCAGGAAGGCCACCAAGGGGGCCAAGGCGGCCAAGAAGGCCACGGGCGGGGCCAAGAAGGCGGCCAAGAAGGCCACCAAGGGCACCAAGAAGGCCACAGGCGGCGCCAAGAAGGCGGCCAAGAAGTCGGCCAAGAAGTCGGCCAAGAAGTCGGCCAAGAAGAGGCAGTAGCAGAAGAAGCGGGCTTCTCAGGAGCCGGCCGCGGCCACGCCGGCCTGGCCGATGCTTATCCCCCCGTCGTTCGGGGGCACCCGCTCGTGCACCAGCACTTCCAGCCCGCCGGCCTGCAGCTCGCCGGCCACCGCCGCGGTGAGACGGGCGTTCTGGAAGACGCCGCCGGAGAGGGCCACCGTGTCGAGACCCTCGGAACGGGCCAGCTCGGCCGCCGCCGCAGCGACGCCCCGTGCCAGGCCGTCGTGGAAGCTGGCCGCAATTAGGGGGAGGGGTACGCCGGCATCCCGGTCGGCCACCACCCGGGCCAGAAGCGGGGAGGGGTCGAGGACCAGCCCCTCGTCGTCGCGGGCGCTGGACAGCTCGTAGCCCGGTTGGGCCGAGAGGGGCACGCCGGCGGCACAGGCTTCCAGCTCGATGGCGGCCTGGGCCTCGTAGGTGACCCGCGAGCGAAGGCCGAGCAGGCCGGCCACGGCGTCGAACAGGCGCCCAGCGCTGGTGGTGGCCGGCGTGTCGGGGTGCTCGGAGAGGGCCAGCACGGCCGGCCACCGGTCGTCCACGCCGGCGCCGTAGCGTTCGGCCGCTCCCCGGCCCATCGCCGCCGTCGTCCACACCAGCGCCATCCGCCAGGGCTCGCGGATGGCCTGGTTCCCCCCGGGGAGCGGCACGGCGCGGAGGTGGCCAACCCGGCGGAACCCGGACAGGTCGGCGACCAGCAGCTCGCCCCCCCAGAGCGTGCCGTCGGAGCCCATGCCCAGGCCGTCGAAGGCCACGCCCAGGACGGGCTCGGTCCGGGCATGCTCGACCATGCACGAGGCCACGTGGGCGTGGTGATGCTGGACGGGGAGGGCGGGCAGGTCCAGGTCGACGGCGAACTTGGTGGAGAGGTACTCGGGGTGCAGGTCGTGGGCCACGAGCTCGGGCTCCACGCCCACCAGCTGGCACAAGTGGTCCACGGCCTGGAGGAAGGAGCGGTAGGCGGGCAGGTGCTCGAGGTCACCGATGTGGTGGCTGGCCACGACGTTGGGGCCCTTGGCCACCGCCACCGTGTTCTTGAGCTCCGCCCCCACGGCCAGCAGCCGGCGCCGGGTCGGGACGGGCAGGGCGATGGGCTCGGGGGCGTAGCCGCGGGAGCGACGGACCATCTGGACCCGCCCCTCCCGCC
>JALYHE010000168.1 GCA_030776705.1 Actinomycetota bacterium
CCCTGGGCCTCCCCCACAGCGGCCGGCCGGGTTCCGTCATGTACGCCTCGGGCGGTGCCGAGGCTCCGGACGCCGGTGACCACCAGGCGCTTCGCCGCACCACCGACCACGTCGACCGGCCCACCGGGTAGGACGCTGCTGACGAATTGCCGAATCGGCCGATCGACCGTCCCGTCGTGCCGGGTCACAGCGTCGGCGATCGGCCAATTCAGATTCGACCAGTGGTTTCTTCAGCAGCGCCCTAGGACGGGGGCATGGCTCAGGCGGCCACGTGCACCTCTCCGGGGCCTGGGACCCGGGTGGGCTCGAGCCCGTGCCGGGAGGCGGCACGGGCGAACACGCGGGCGTCGCGCACGGCGCAGCCCTTCGGGTCGTTGTTGAAGAAGGCAAAGACTTCCTCTCCGGGCCGGTAGAGCCGGGCCAGGGTGCGGGCCCAGGTGTCCAGGGCCCGTTCCCCGTAGCAGGGGCTAGGAGAGGCCCGTCCCTCGTGGAAGCGGACGTATCCCCACTCCGCCGTCCTCTCTACCGGTGTGCGGCGCTTGGGGCTGTCGGCCAGGCAGAAGGCGGCGCCGTGGCTTCTCAACAGGTCGAAGGTGGCGTCCACGAACCAGGAGTCGTGGCGCAGCTCGACCGCCACCCGCCACCCGGGAGGGAACCGGCCCAGGGTGTCGTCCAGGGCGTCGAGCTGGATGCCCAGGTTCGGAGGGAGCTGCACGAGGACGGGGCCGAGCTTGTGCCCGAGACGGCTGGCCCGGTCACAGAAGCGAGCCACGGGCTCGGCGGGATCCCGCAGCCGCTTGACGTGGGTGAGGTACCGGCTGGCCTTGACGCCGATGACGAAGTCGGGCGGGGTGCGCTCGGCCCAGCCCTCGAAGGTGGAAGCCTCCGGCAGGCGGTAGAAGGCGTTGTTGACCTCGACCGTCTGGAAGCGCTCGGCGTAGTGCTCGAGCCAGCGGGCCTGGGGAAGCCCCTCGGGGTAGAAGGTGGAACGCCAGTCCCGGTACTGCCACCCCGACGTGCCGACCAGAAGGGCCATCAGGGCGCCGGGACCGGGCTCACCTCCGGCTCAGCACCCTGCCGACCGTCTCCTTGCTGACGTTGACCACCCGGTCGAAGACGGCTGCCGGCAGCCCGAAGAGCAGGTTGAGCGGCGGCGTGTCGGGCTGGAAGGGATGGGCCCGGACCGGAGCCGTCTCCTTGGCTCGCTCGATGGCCTCGCCCATCTCCTCCAGCTCCTGCTCGCTGAAGGCCTGGCGGACCTTCGGGAACAGGTCCTGCTCCTCTTCTGTCACGTGGTGGCGGACGCTCTCGATGAGCACCGTCATCTTGGCCGTGAAGCGCTCGGCCTGGGGCGGCAGCTTCTCTATCTCGGCCAGGCTCAGCTTGGCCAGGTGGTGCTCCTCGAGCGCCTCGAGGACCAACGGCGTCTCGCCGGGGACCTCGGCACGGATGGCGGGATAGAGCACCTGCTCCTCCACGGCCGCGTGCACGGCCAGCTGCTCGATCACCTCGTCGGCGATCCGTCGCCTCTCCCGGTAGTCCCGCGGGCCGGCCTGTTCGAAGCGGGTGAAGAGGTCCTCCATGTTGCGGTGGTCCTGCTCGAGCAGGGTAAGGGCGTCCATGTCCAAAGCCTTCCCGGTGAGGGCCGCGCTCAATCCGATCGAGCCTCATGGCGGGGCGACCAGGCGGCGGACCTCGTCGTCGCCTGTCTGTGAGAAGTCCACGTAGGAGTGGCCCACGGCCGCGAACGGCTCCGGGGTGATGGCCGACACCACGGCGTCGGCCTCGGCGCTCAGGGCCGCCACTGTGGACTCGGCCGCCGTGGGCACGGCCACCACCACCTCCGCCGGCTCCTTCTGTCGGACGGCGGCGATGGCGGCCCGCATGCTCGAACCGGTGGCCAGCCCGTCGTCGACCAAGATGACGGGCCTACCCGTGACGTCGAGCGGCGGACGGCCCTCCCGATAGGCGAGCTCCCGGCGCCGGAGCTCCTCCTCCTCCCGGTGGGTGACGGCCGCGACCACCTCGTCGGGGATCTCCAGCCGGGAGATCACCTCCTCGTTGAGCACCCGCACGCCACCACTGGCGATGGCGCCCATGGCCAACTCCTCCCTGCCGGGCACGCCCAGCTTTCGCACCACGAAGACGTCGAGGGGCGCACCGATGGAACGGGCTACCTCGGCCGCCACCGGCACCCCTCCTCGGGGAAGCCCGAGGACGACTATCCCGGGGCGGTGGCGGTAGTGGTCGAGAAGGTCGGCCAGCACCCGACCGGCGTGGGCCCGATCGGCGAACCGCTCAAGCGCCGCGGTCCCTACCTCCCGTACCGGTCAAGGCACCCAGTGACGGAGCGCCAAGGCGCACGGTGAGGATCGTACGTGAGGGAAGGGCGCCATGTTTGACGGCGTCAGGGGCAGGGCACGTTCCCTGCCGGAGAAGCCATGTACATCGGAATCGGCACCCTCATACTCATCATCATCCTGATCCTGCTGCTGACCTGACCCCTTCGAGAGGCGACCCCCCTCGAGTGAACGGCCTCCTCTAGGGCCGCGGCCCCAGGCCATCCACCGGCGGGCCGCTCGGCTCATCGGGGATGAGGGGATCGACCACCGGGACGGGCGGACGGCGTGGCAGCCGGACCTCGACACCCGGGATCGCCGGCCGTCGGGGGACCGTGACCTTGGGGGCTTCGGGTCCTGGCCGTGAGCGACCACGGCGGCCGCCCGGAGCCGTCTCCTTGTCGGGTGGCGTGGTGACCGCCGACGGCGGTGTCACGGCGATGGCCGGTGCGGCGAGGGCGATGGCCTGAGCGCCGGCGGTGGCCATGGCGTCGGCCTGCGGTGACGCCAGGGCCTGGCGGGCCGCCCCGGCGTGAGCCGACATGGAGGTAGCCGGCGCCGGCGGCCGCGTGTCGATGGCGCCCGTCACGGCGAGCACACCGATGGTGCCGGCAGTGCCGGCAGTCGCCATCATATGGCGTCCGGCCACGGCGGCCGCCTCCAGTCGGGGGATCGACGCCAGGAAGGGCAACTGCAGCAGCCATGCGATGGGCCCGACGACCCGGCGGAGCTTGCCGATCGAGATGTTGAGGAAGGCCCGCACCACTGCCGGGTCGAACTGGCTGCCGGCCGAGCTCGTGGCCAGCTCCTGCCGGGCCGCGCTGGCGCTCATGGCCCGTCGGTACGGCCGGGGGGAGGTCATCACCTCGTAGGCGTCGGCCACGGCGACGATGCGGGCCCCGAGGTTGATCTGCTCTCCGGCCAGGCCGGAGGGATAGCCGGCCCCGTCCCAGCGCTCGTGGTGCTGCTCGATGGCGGCCGCCCAGGGGCCCAGCCAGGACCGAAGGGGCGCGGTGATGCGAGCCCCTTCCTCGGGGTGCCGGCGGAGCTGCTGCCACTCGTCACCGGTGGGCGGGCCGGGCTTGTTCAGGACGCTCGGTGACGTTCTCAGCTTGCCGATGTCGTGGAGGAGGGCGGCCCACCGGAGCCGGTCGCGGTCGTGCTCGGGCAGGTTCATCTCCTCGGCGATGAGGTCGTTGAAGGCCCGCACCCGCTCGCTGTGACCTCTGGTGCGACGGTCGTGGGCCGTCATGGCGCTGACCAGGGCGAGGACCCTGGCCGCGGCCTCGGAGGGCTCGCCCGTGGATGCATCGTCCCGGGCGTCGGCCAGGCGCCGTTCGAGGTTGCGGATGGTCCCGGCCCGGAAGGCGACCCAGAACCGGTCGGGGGCCTTGTCGGGGAAGACCATGGACAGGTTGAGGAGGACCGCCAGCGGGAGCAGCCGTCGGGCGAGCCGCTCCACGGCCAGGAGGACGACGGTCGACCAGGCCAGCATGGCCAGCCACCAACCCACCACGAGGGCCGCCCCGCCTGCCGGCCGGGGGACCAGGCGACTGGCGACGATGACGGCCAATACAGAGGCGACGACTGGTATGGCCACCGTCAGGAAGCGCACCAGCGCGCTCCAGAGGGCGCGGCGGCTCCAGCGGGCATCGGCCGAGACGGGCGGGTAGCCAACGCCGGCCGTCTCCTCCAACCAAGCCGGCGGGGTCCAGGCCGTCCGGGTGGAGCCCGTGGCGGTGGGGGTCGGCCTCGCTCGGAGCGGGCGTGGCCTTCGGGCTGGTGACGCCGCCCCGGTCGGGGCCGAGCGGTGCCCACGCCGAGTGAGCTGCTCACGGTGGGAAGGGCGCGGTGCGACGGGGTAGGCCCGGTCCAGCTCCTGGGTTGCCGCCCTAGCCACTTGTATGCAGCGCCTCCCGGCCCTTGGTGCAGGCCCGCACGAGCACGTACTGCCCCGCGAGGGTACCGCGTCCCCACTTCGGGAGATTTCAAACCCTTACGGCTTGTGGCCGGGCGGCCGCGAAGAGAGCCAATCTAGGGTGAGAGCAGAGCCAATCTAGGGTGAGAGCAGAGCACCCTTCCGCGGCCACGCCGGGAGGTGGGCCGCCAGGGTCTCGAACCCTGCACCTTGGGATTAAAAGTCCCCTGCTCTACCCGATGAGCTAGCGGCCCCGAGCCAGCGTAGGACCGTCAGGCCGGGCGGACGGGCAGTGGGAAGCCCGAGAGGGTGTGGAAACTACAGTTGTCGCGTGCAGAGCGACCAGGCGCGGGACCGGTTGGACCAGGAGCGCTCCCGCCTCGAGGGCCTGCGGGAGCACTTCCTGGCCGAGGGGCTGACGTCCGAATCGGAGGAGGAGAGCCTCTCCGAGCTGTCCTCGGCGGACCAGCACCAGGCCGACACCGGCACCGAGGTGTTCAACCGTGAGCGGGACCTCTCCATCCTGGAGAGGGTGGAAGCGGAGCTGGCCGACGTCGAGCATGCCCTCAGGCGGCTGGACGAGGGGACCTTCGGGAGCTGCGAGGCGTGCGGCCGGCCCATCGAGGACGCCCGCCTGGAGGCCATGCCGGCCACCCGCTTCTGTCTCGAGGACCAGGCCGTGGCCGAGCGGGAAGCGCGCCGGGCCGGCGAACCGTCGTAGGCGAGCGGTGCGCCGAGCGATCGTGGGCGCCCTCGCCGGCGCCGCCGGGGTGGGAGCCGGAGCCGGAGCCCTTTACCTACGCGACGCCGATCGACGGCTCCGCCTCGAGCGTCAGGCCCGGGTTTGGCGCCTCACCGCCCGGCGGGGCCTGCAGTACGGACGGCTCCGACTGAAGGGCAGAGCGGCCACGGAGGCGGAGCGGGCCCGGCTCGAGGAGCAGTTCGCCATCCGCAGCGCCGAGGACGTGGCCAAGGTCCTCGGTGGCATGAAGGGGGCCATCATGAAGGCGGGCCAGCTGCTGTCGTTCATCGCCGACGGGCTCCCGCCCGAAGCCCGGGCCGCGCTGGCCACCCTGCAGGCCGACGTTCCCCCCATGGCCCCCAGCCTGGCCGAGCGGGTCATCAAGGAGGAGCTCGGCGCCGGGCCGGACCAGCTCTTCCTCGACTGGGAGCCCGTCCCCTCGGCGGCCGCGTCCATCGGCCAGGTCCACCGGGCCGTGATGCCGGACGGGCGGATCGTGGCCGTCAAGGTGCAGTACCCCGGCGTGGACCGGGCCATCAAGAGCGATCTCGACAACGCCGAGCTCCTCTACAGCCTGTTCGCCCAGTTCGCCCTCAAGAACCTGGACGTCAAGGCCCTTGTCGATGAGCTTCGGGCTCGCATGGCCGACGAGCTCGACTACTGCCACGAGGCGGCGTGCCAGGCGGAGTTCGCCGAGCGCTACGCCGGCCACCCCTTCATCCGTGTGCCGACCGTCGTGCCCGAGCGCAGCGCCCGCAGAGTGCTCACCAGCGAGTGGGTCGACGGCATGCGCTGGGGGGAGTTCCTCGACAGCGCCGACCAGGCGGCCAAGGACCGGGCCGGGGAGATCCTCATGCGGTTCGCGCAGGGCTCGATCCACCTGCACGGCGTGTTCAACGGGGATCCCCACCCGGGGAACTACCGCTTCCACGACGACGGCTCGGTCACCTTCTTGGACTTCGGCCTGGTCAAGCGATGGTCACCGGGTGAGCTCGAGCGCCTGAGCTCGGTGCTGGACGCCATCTTGGACCACGACGCCGCGACCATGGTGGAGAGGGCGGTGAACGCGGGGTTCCTGCCGCCCGACCACGGGTTCGACCCTGACTTCGTCTACGAGTACGTGCGGGGCCCGTACGAGCCGTTCCTCACCGAGCGCTTCACCTACACCCGGGACTGGACGGCGAAGGCCCTCCAGACGGTGATCGACATGCACGGCCAGTACGGCGAGCTCATCAAGAAGCTCAACATGCCCACCTCCTACGTCATCCTCGACAGGGTGGTGTGGGGGGTGAGCGCGCTGCTCGGGCGCCTCGGAGCCACCAACCAGTGGCGGGACCTCCTGGCCGAGTACCGCAAGGGCGCGCCACCGTGCACCGAGCTGGGCCGGATCGAGGCGGAGTGGCGAGACAGAGCGCTGGCCAAGCATTAGCCACCTACCTGCGCCAGTACGTGCTGGCCCCCCGGTACCGGCGGGAGCAGCGCCTCATCCTCACCACGGCCGACGGCGTGCGCCTCAGCGCCTGGCGCATCCACGGCCCTCCGGCCGCACCGTGCACCGTTGTGCTGGTGCACGGCTTCACCAACTGGTCCCGTTCCCCGCGGATCCACGCCTTCGCCCAGCTGATGGCCCAGCGGTTCCACGTGGTGGTCCCCGACCTGCGTGGCCATGGACACTCCGAGGGCACCTGCACCATGGGCAGGCACGAGCCGCTCGACGTCGAGGCCGCCGTTCGGGCCGCCCCGTCCGGGGTACCGGTGGTCACCGTGGGCGTGAGCCTCGGGGGGGCGGTGGCCCTCATCCACGCCGGGGCGTTCGGGGGAGTGTCCGGCACGGTGGCGGTCAGCGCTCCGGCCGGCTGGTCGGGTGACAGGTCGGGCTTCGCCCGGGTTCGGCGCGTGGTGAGCGGTCGGGCCGGGAGGGCCCTACTGGCTGCCCTGGTCCGAACCCGGATGGGAGTGGGCTGCGAAGGGGTACCCGACGCCTCCACCGCCGTGGCGCCGGTGCCACCAGTGTTCACGGTCGTGGTGCACGACCCTGAGGACTCCTACTTCGGGCCCGAGCACGCCGAGCGCATCTACGAGTGGGCCCCTGACCCCAAGGAGCTCTGGTGGTGCCCCGGCTATGGCCACGGCACCGACCTCCTGACGCCCGCCTTCGCCGCAAGGTTGAGCGACGAGCTCGTGCGCCGGATCAGCCAGGCCCCCGCCGGTCCCGCCTCCACGAGCTGATCAGCTCCGAGCGCCAGTACAGGGCGGCGGCCAGGGAGAGGGCTCCGGCGGCCACCCCGCCCACGAAGAAGGCGTCTCCTCCGAGCGCCGCGCCCAGCACCAGCAGCACCGCGCCCACCGCTCCCAACGCCGTCGAGGCGATCAGGGCCGGGGGTGTACGGCCCGGCACGCTCATTCCCCGCCTCCCTCCGCCACGAGGGACGGGGCGCCCGCACCGTCGGGCGAGACGGACACCGCGAAGGGCTCCCCGGCCGCCAAGCCGCCGCCCACGGGATGAAACCAACGGCCGCACAGGTTCGGCGTCCGGGCCCGGGGCAGCCCGAGCCGGCGCTCCACCGCGCCCAGCAGGCCACCGTGGGTGACGACGAGGAGGGCGCTGGCGGGCCGTGCCGCCAGGCCGCGGAGGACTGACAGAGCCCGGTCGCTCAGCCGCCGGTCCGGCTCCCCACCGGGCGGGGACGCCAGGGCACCGGAGTGCCAGGCCGCCAGCGCGCCCGGCCACCGCTCCTCGATCTCGGCCGCGGTCAGCCCTTCCCATCGGCCCACGTCCCGCTCCCGCAGCCCCGTCTCCACCTCCAGCGGGAGTCCGAGCCCGGCGGCCACGACCTCCCCCGTACGCCTGGCCCGCTGCAGGTCCGACGTGACCACCGCCTGGAACCCGCCGCCGGCCAGGGACTGCACCAGGGCCATGGCCTGAGCTTCGCCCATCGGAGAGAGAGGGGGGTCGGCCCAGCCCTGCCACCGGCCCTCAGCGTTCCAGGCCGACTCCCCGTGCCGGACGAGGAGGAGGCGGGCCATCCCGCCAGCCTAAGTGGCGGTGAGGTGGGGAACGTGAGGGGAACGCCAGGGAGGCGCGCCGGCGGGATCCTGCACTACGGTCGCGCCTCCGACGTCTTTCGAGAGAAGGGCGGCGGCGCTTCCATCAGAAGCCGGGCGGCACGCACCAAGAAACTCGACGTGGGCAGCGTGCCGCACCGGGACCGGTACGGCCGCCGTCGCCGAGGTGGATGGCTAGCTCTCAATCCTTGGCACAGCGGGGAGCCCTGGTACCGCCACGGTGGGCGCACCGCGGCCGGTCCGAGCCTCCGCGCCGGCCGGCCAGGTCGCCAGCCCGTCGCTCCGCGCTGCGGCGCCTTCTCGTAGGGCTGGCCGTGAAGCCCGAGGTCGTGGGCCCTCACGCCCGTCTGGGCGTGGTCTGGGCGGTGGTCACCG
>JALYHE010000169.1 GCA_030776705.1 Actinomycetota bacterium
CCGCCACCGCGGCCAGCACGCTCGTGAAGAGCGAGCCCGGGCCCAGCACCACCTGGTCGGCGTGGGCCAGGGCGTCGAGGGCGGCGTCGGGGGGCTGGGCGTCGGGGGGAGCTATCGACACCTTGGAGATGCCCGGTGTCCTGGCCACGGCCACCTGGCCCTCCACACGTCCCTGGCCTGTCTCGGCCTCGAGCACCACCGGCGTCGAGGTGGCCGGCACCACCCGCCCTACCGCGCTCACCAGGCGGCCGGCCTCCCCCAGGGCGGTGATGAAGTCACCGGTGGCAGTGGCCAGGCCGGCTATGACGAGGTTCCCGACCGGATGGCCCTCGAGCTCGCCGCAGGCGAAGCGGTGCTCGAAGACGCGCCCCCACAGCGACTCGGGATCGCCCAGCGCCACCAGGCAGCGGCGCAGGTCGCCGGGAGGTGGGATCCCGAAGGCGTCGCGGAGGCGGCCGCTGGAGCCACCGTCGTCGGCGCCGCTCACGACGGCCGTGATCTCGCCGGCGTAGCGACGGGTGGCCTGCAAGGTGGCGGCCAGCCCGTGGCCTCCGCCCATGGCCACGACTCGCGGCCCGCTCACCTCGGCCCCGACGGAGGACGCAACCGGGTCACCGGTACAGGTCCCGGTGGTGGACCGCGGGGTCGAACCCGTGCGCCGCCACGCAGGCTGCGATCTCCTCAGCCAGGACCACCGACCGGTGGCGCCCGCCCGTGCAGCCCACCGCGATGGTGAGGTAGGCCTTGCCCTCCCTCACGTAGCCGGGCAGCACCAGGTCGAGCAGGTCGTTCAGCTTGGCGACGAACTCCTTGGTCTCGGGCTGGGTCATCACGTACTCGCGGACGGGCCCCTCGAGCCCGGTGTGGGGGCGCAGCTCGTCGACCCAGTGCGGGTTGGGGAGGAACCGGCAGTCGATCACCAGGTCGGCATCCAGGGGAACGCCATGCTTGTAGCCGAACGACACCACCGTCGTCTGCATGCCCGCCGCCGCGTCGCCCCGCTCGAAGAGCTCCACGACGCGGTCCCTGAGCTGGTGCACGTTCAGCTCGCTGGTGTCCACCACCACGTCGGCCTGTCCCTTTATGGCCTCCAGCACGGCACGCTCCCTGGCGATGCCCTCGGCCACGCTGTCGGCCGCCACGGGGTGGCGCCTCCGGGTTCCCTTGAAGCGTCGGACCAGCACGTCGTCGGAGGCGTCGAGGTACAGCACCCGCACCTGGTTGTCGGTCTGGCGCAGCTGGGCCAGGGCGGCGGTGAGCTCGTCCACGTACTCGGCACCGCCCCGACCGCTCACCAGCACCACCTTCTCCTTCTCGGCGCCGGGGCGGGTGACCAGCTCGCTCACCTTGGGGATGAGAGCGGGCGGCAGGTTGTCGATCACCAGCCAGCCGTGGTCCTCGAGCGTGTCGGCCGCGGTGCTACGCCCCGCGCCCGACAGGCCGGTGACGATCAGGTACTCGGCCATGCCGCCGCCATTGTCACATCCGCATTGTCACACCACGGCACCACCGGGCCGTTCAGCGCCTCTCGGCCCGCATGAACAGCAGGCGGGGAATGGTCGCGGCATGGCGGTACTCGTCGGCCTTGGCCAGGAAGCCGGGCGGGGGCTCGGGCTCGTGCATCTGGGTGACGAGCAGGCCCTGGCGGGCCAGCGCGTTGACGTACCGGGACAGCGGACGGTGCACGAAGGGGACGAACACGTCCTTGTCCACCTCCTCCAGGCTGGTGTCCTCCGCGAGGTAGGGGCCGACCCGCCAGTACTGCTCGTCGATGATGTGGTCGTCGATCCACCCGCTCCCCGGCGTCTGCAGCAGGGGATGGTTCAGGAAGAACAGAAAGCATCCGCCCGGGGCCAGCACCCGGCCCACCTCGGCCACGGCCTCGTCCATCGGGTCGATGTGCTCGAACACCAGGCAGGCCACGACGGCGTCGAAGGCCGCGGGCGGGAAGGGCAGGGCCGCGGCGACGCCGCGCACGTACGCCGGGCCGCCTCCCCGCTGCCGGGCCACCGCAAGC
>JALYHE010000170.1 GCA_030776705.1 Actinomycetota bacterium
CTTCTTCTCCGCTGTCACGGCTTCCATCGTCATGGGCACGGAGGCGACCATGGCGCCGTCCCGGTGCACGAGGTGCCAGAGCCTCCGGTTGGTCGCGGCCAGCACCGTCAGGGTCACGTTCACGCCGCGGGGGCCCACGCTGTGGCGGTGGGCGTGGGCCAGGTCCACCAGCACCTCGTCGGGGTCGACTCGCCGCGAGAGGTCGGTCAGGGCTTCCCCCATGGCCTGGGCCAGGGCCTCGGCCACCGCCGTCGTGGTGAGCCGGTCGTCGTCGTGGCGCCGCCTCCGCCGGTAGCCGTCGTGCACGTGGCGGACCACGGCGTCGATCTGGGCGCCGTCGATCATGACGTTGACGGGGGCTGCGGTGACAGTCCCGCGAGCTGCATCAGGTTGCCGCAGGTGTCGTCCAGCACGGTCATCTCGCTCTCATCTCGCCTGCCCGCCCACAGTCTGGCGCCGCCGCTCCAGGTACTTCCGCTCGGCGGCGTTGCCGGCCAGGGCCAAGGCGGTGTCGTAGGCGTCGGCGGCGTCGGCGTAGCGGCCGAGGCGCTGGAGCAGGTCGGCTCGGGTGGCGTGGAACAGGTGGTAGCCGGAGAGGTCGAGGGCCTCGACCTTGGCCAGAGCCTCTTCATGACCATGCACCTCGGCCAGGGCGACGGCCCGGTTGAGCGCCACCACTGGGGTGGGGACGAGGGCGAGGAGCTGGTCGTAGAGCCGGAGGATCTGGGCCCAGTCGGGGTCCGCCGCCGTGGTGGCTTCGCTGTGCACGGCGTTGATGGCGGCCTGGAGCTGGTAGGGACCAGGAGCGTGGCGTCGAAGGCAGGTCCGCACCAGGCCCTGGCCCTCGTCGATCAAGGCCCGGTCCCACAGCGTCCGGTCCTGGTCGGGAAGGAGCACGAGGCTGCCGTCGGGGGCGGTGCGAGCCGCCCGGCGGGCCTCGATCAGCAACAGCAGGGCCAGCAGTCCGAGCACCTCGGGCTCGTCGGGCATCAGCTCTCTCAGGAGCCGGGCCAGCCGGATGGCCTCGGCGCACAGGTCCTCGCGCACGAGCTCGTCCCCGCTGGAGGCGGTATAGCCCTCGTTGAACACGAGATACACGACGGCCAGCACCGGGCGGAGCCGGTCCGGCAGCTCGGCCGCGTCCGGGACCCGGTAGGGGATGTTGGCCGCCCTGATCTTGCGCTTGGCCCGCACCAGGCGCTGGGCCATGGTGGCCTCGGCGACCAGGAAGGCCCGGGCGATCTCGGGGGTCTGCAGCCCGCCCAGGAGCCGCAACGTCAACGCGACCTGGGCGGCCGTGGACAGTGCCGGGTGGCAGCAGGTGAAGATCAGCCTGAGGCGGTCGTCGGTCATCGGTCCGGTGTGCTCCGGCGGCTCCCGGCTGGCGTGCAGCAGAGCGGCTTGGGCCTGGCGGTGTTGCCGCGAGGCCTCGCGTCGGAGCCGGTCGATGGCACGGTTCTTGGCCGTGGTGGTGATCCATGCCCCCGGGTTGGGTGGCAGGCCCCGTTCCGGCCATCGCCTGACGGCCACCGCGAATGCTTCCTGGACCGCCTCCTCGGCGATGTCGACGTCGCCGAAGAGGCGGACCAGGGTCGCCACCGCTCGACCGGACTCCAGCCGGAAGACGTCTCCGACGTCGGCGACGTCGAACGAGGCCACGGAGTCCGGTTCAGCCCTCGGGCTCGTCCTGGAACGGGCGCACCTCCACGGGAGCCCGGCACGCCCTGGTGGCCTTGGCGGCCCAGCCCAGTGCGGCGTCGAGGTCCGGGGCGTCGATGACCCAGAAGCCACCCAGCTGCTCCTTGGTCTCGGCGAACGGGCCGTCGGTGGTGAGCACGTCGCCGTCCTGGACCCGAACCACCGTGGCCGTGCTGGCCGGGTGGAGACCTCCGGCGAAGACCCAGGCCCCTTCTGCCTTGAGCTCCTCGTTGAGAGCATCGACGTCCTTGTAGGCCTGCTCCACTACCTCGGGCGGGGGCTCCTCCTCACCCTCGATCATGTGAACCGACAGCAGGTACTGCGTCATCTCGACCTCCCTCCCGGGGACCGGCACCTTGCCGGCCCCTTCGATCTCACTACGAACCCCGAGCCCCCGGATCGACACCCAGGACGGAGAAATCTTGCGGGATGTGAGCGACGGTCCGGGCGGTCACAGCCAGCGCGCCAGCCAGGCGCCGGCCGCGTCCACGGCCGGGTCGACGTAGGCGGGCACGTCGTAGAGGTCGATGTGGTTGGTGGTGTCCAGCCACAACGCCTCCTTGGGTTCCCCGGCTCGCCCGAACGTGGTCTCCGCCCCGGCGGGGGAGCAGTAGTCGTCGGCGCGGCCGTGCACCATCAGCCACGGTGTGGGCGAGATGAAGTCGGCGCCCACGGCCAGGTCGGTGGTGAGCAGCGAGTACAGCGACGTGCGGGTGATGCGGTTCACCCAGCCCTGGCTGCGGGCCCGCTCGGTCCCGTAGTACTCGAAAGGCTCGGCCCCGCCCATGAGGGCGGGTGTGGCGTCGTCGCTGACGGCGGCCATGTACTCCACCTCGCCGGTGGCTTGCTGGCGGGCGGCCAGGGCCATCTGTTCGGCAAGCACGGCCCGGTACCCGTCTGCTCCCATCCCGGCCCGCATGGCGCGAGGGTCGTTGTAGCCACCGGCCACGGTCACCAGTGCTCGCACCCTGGGGTCGAAGGCGGCGAAGCGCAGGGCGTAGCCGCCGCCCAGGCACACCCCCACGCAGCCGAGCCGCCCGGGGTCGACGGCCGGGTGGGCGGCCAGCCAGCTCAGGGCGTCACGGAGGTCGGCCAGCTTGCCGGCCGGATCCTCGTGCTGGCGGGGCGTGCCCTCGCTGGCGCCGAAGCCGCGGTGGTCGAAGGCCAGGGTGACGTACCCGGCGCCGGCCAGGGCCTCGGCGTAGTGACCCGTCACCTGCTCCTTCACCCCGGTGAGGGGACCGGTGAAGACGAGCGCCGGCAATGCTTCGTGGGCGTCAGGTGGCACACGGAGATGGCCCGAGAGCCGCAGGCCGTCGCTCTCGAACGTCACCTCGGCCGGCGCCGTCACGGGCCCATGATGGCGTCCCCCGCCCGGCACCGCGTCACGCCATTCACCCGTCCGGCCTCTGCCGCCCTCACAGGCCGAGAAGGCCCCGCACGTAGGCGGCCTGCCCGGCGTGCTGAAGGCCGTCGTCGGCGATGCTGACGAGCCGCACGCCCAATGTCACGGGCGGGTCCCAGGACCGGTCCACGATGCGGTCGAGGTCGGCGGGCTGCAGGTCCCGCAGCATGGTGCGGGTGCGGCCGTCCACGGCGCCCAGGTACTCTAAGAGGACCTCGGGCCGTCGTGGCCGGACCGCCGCCACCTCTTCGGGGGAGTGGCCGTAACCGGTGTTCCAGGGGTCCGGCTCGAGCCCGAACTGGCCGGCCCAGTCGCCGCCCACCCAAACCTGATCGTTGTCGAGGATCTCGGCCACGTGGTGGTCCTGCACCCGGGTGAGATGCCAGACGAGCCAGCCGATGGGGTTCGTGCCCGGCGCGGGCGAGGTGGTCAGCCCCTCCGGGTCGACGCCTTCCACGGCCCACCGGGCCAGCGGAGGGATGCGACCGTACAGCTCGAGGAGCAGCGAGGCCACGTCCACGTGACAATTCCAGCACCCGTCGGCGGGGGGCGCTGGCAGGCCTGCTCAGTCGACGGACCTGCGCGGCACTTCGGGTCCGCACTATCATCTTTCAGGACGGTGTCTTCGTGGACATGCCGCCAACCGGACCCGCCCGACGCCCAACGCCTCAGCGCTGAACGACGCACGTCGGCGTGGACAGTGACCCCGTCCGTCACAGAAAGGGGAAGCGGATGAAGAAGCTCAGCATCGGGCTCGTGCTCGCATTCGTCCTGGCGCTCCTCGCCGGCGGACCGGCCGCCGCGGCGAAGCCGGGGGCGCGCGGGGGGATCAAGGTGACCGTTCATACACACAGCAACGACGATCCTGACTGGCCCGGCCTCCTGTTCGACACCGACCGGTTGTCGTACAACTTCACCCAAGGCGAGGACTTCAGCTACTCGTCCCGGGTCTGCGGTGGCCGGGCACCGTTCAACGACCTGGGGCTCGACTTCCGGCCCAACTACCCCGGTGTGGACGACGACGCGGACGGCACCGCTCCGGTCCGGCACAACGTCGCCGGAACCATCACAGAGGTGAAGGGCGCCAAGGGCACGGTCCAGGGGACGGTCACCAGCGTCCTCTGTGTGAACGAGAACGGGCAGCAGGTGGAGTCCCAGCACTCGATCGTCAGCCACTTCGAGGCCAAGTACCGGCGGACTTCCGCCAACCAGGTGGACGTCTCCGGCAAGTTCCAGATCTCACCGACCCAGAGCACCGGCACCTTCCAGGGCATGGAGGGCGGAGGCTCGCTCAAGGGCGTGTTCACCTGCCTGGCGCACTCGCGGAACTCGTCCCAGCCCAACTGCGCCCAGCGGGGCCACTTCACCGACTTCGTCGGGGCGCGTGGTGACCTCAGCAAGGGCCCGGGCGAGATTCGCCCCGGTCTGATGGGCCACTACCGGGACCCCACCGTCCAGCCCGTCTGACCCCTCTCGCCTGCTCCGGTGGGCGGCCACAGCGCCGCCCACCGGGCAGGGGCCAGCGGCACCGTCATCCGGTTTGATCACTCGACCCACCTATGACGCGTTCGACTGATCAAGCCGGCTGGCTGGCCAGGCGCAGCTGGCGTGCCTCCCATCGGCGGGCCACCTCGGCCAGCAGGCCTCCCACGCCCACGCAGCAGGCCAGGTCCAGCGGAGCGCGCATCCGAGGAGCGGCCACTGTGACCGCGCTCATGGCCGGGAACACCACCGCGGCCAGGACCAGCGGCCCTATGCCGGGGCGGCGCCGCATCACCCACAGCCCCGCCACCCCGGCGGCCAGCACGTACCAGGCGAAGGGGACGCTCAGGGCTTGGAGGCGGGGGTCGCGACCGTCGTTGAGGAGGGCGATGTCGTTGCGACCGGGCCAGGGCTCGAGGATGTTCTGGAGGCCTCCCGGGGCGATGCGCAAGGCGTGCCAGGGATCCCGGCGGATCGACGCCCAGGCGTGGCGGCGGAAGGCGGAATCGAGCTGCACCTCGTTCTTGGCCCGGGCCCGGAGCCGGGCGAAGCGGGGGTCGAACACGCCGTCTACGAAGCCACCCGTGGCCTTGGCCTCCGGCGAGTAGATGGCGTTCAGGTTGAACCCGTTGGACGTGACCACGACCGGAGCGCCTAGGCGGGCCCAGTTGCGGTAGAGCCAGGGCGCCGTCACCACCGCCACGCACAGGGCGAAGGACAGGACCCGGCGCCACCCCAAGCGCCACGCCACCCACCCCATGAGGACCACGGCGAAGAGCTGGGCGCTGGGCCGGGTCAGCACGAGCAACCCGGTGGCGCCCCCCGCCCAGGCCGCCCGCCCGTCGACGAGGAGCAGCACCGTGGCCCCGAGGAGGAGCAGCCCCAGCGTCTCGCTGAGGGGTGGGCCGTCGTTGAACACCAGCGGGGGGTACACGGCCGCCACCAGACCCGTCGCCACGCCCGCCCGCCCACCGCCTAGTCGCCACGCCACCAGGGCAGCCAGGACCACGACCCCTGTGCCCAGGGCCACGTTGAGGGCCTGGGCCGCGCCCAGCTTGGGCCCGGTCAGGGCGTAGACGCCACCCAGCAGGAGCGGGTACAGCGGGGGCCGGAAGGCGGTGTGGTGCGGGTAGCCGAACGGGAAGTCGTGGACCATGCCCCGGCCGTCGCCGACCGCTTCGGCCATCGTGTGGTAGTGCAGGGCGTCGCTGACAGGCTCGTAGTCGTCGAGCACGATCATCACGTAGACGACCCGAACCAGCAGCGCCGACGAGCCCACCAGGAGAAGCCACCGGGCTCGTCCCTCGGGCTCCGCAGCGAGGGCGCGTCGGAGCCCACCAAGGTGCGGGCGCGCCACGCCGTCAGCCTAACGGCGTGTCCGCCGGCCCATGCCGGCCGGCTCGACGCCGTATCGACCGTGCAGCACGCTGAAGGACGCCATGAAGGACCTCGGTGACGCCGAGCTCGCTCGGCTGCGAGCCCGGATCACCGACCTCGGGGCCCGTCTGAAGCCGGCGTCGGAGCGACGACAGCGGGAGGACGAGGCCCCTCCTCGGGGTGAGCGACCCCGGTGGCGGTGGCGAGAGGAGGTGGCTGGTCTCGTCGTCCTGTTCGTTGTGACAAGGGTCGTCCTCGCCGTGATCGGCGTCGTGTCCAGGGAGCTCGTGCCGGGACATGTGGCTCGTCCCGACCCGCTGGGCGTGGGCCCGTCGTTCTCGAGCTTCTCCTTTCTGGACATCTGGGGCGAGTGGGACAGCTCGTGGTACCTGAGCATCGCCGAGTACGGCTACAAGGCGGTGCCGCTGGAGGGCCCGTTCGCCAACTACGCCTTCTTCCCTCTCTTCCCACTCCTCTCCCGCTGGGTGGGATGGCTGGTCGGCGGCCCGTACATCGGCGGCCTCGTGGTGGCCAACGCCGCCTTCGTCGTCGCCTGCGTCTTTCTGTACCGCCTTGTGGCCATCGACGACGGCGCCGGGACGGCCAGGAGGTCGGTCAAGTACCTCTTCGCGGCCCCGGCCGCCTTCCTGTTCTCGGCCATGCTGAGCGAGTCCCTGTACCTGGCCCTGGCCGTCATGTGCTTCTACTTCGCCCGTACCAGGCGCTGGTGGGCGGTGGGCGTGGCCGGTTTCCTCCTGGCCCTGAGCCGAGCCCCTGGCGTGTTGGTCGTCATCCCCCTGCTGTGGATGTACATGGCCCAGCGCCGCTTCTCACTGCGCCGGGTGCGGCCCGACGTGCTCTGGCTCGCCCTGTTCCCCGCAGGGGTCTGCGTGTTCATGTGGGTCAACGAGGTGTTGACTGGCGACGCCTTGGCCTTCGCCCGCATCCAGACCACGGCCTGGGGCCACCGGCTGCGGGACCCGGTGTCGTCGCTGTGGGGCAGCCTCACGGGCGACGACCTCTTCTGGCGCTTGAACGCCTGGTACGTCGTCGCGGTCCTGGTCTTCACCGTCGTGTTCGTCAGGAGGTTCAGCGCCGTCTACCTGGTGTTCGTGGTCGTCTCTTTGGTCCCGCCCATGTCCACCAGCGTCTGGTACTCGATGATCCGGTACACGGCGGTGATCTTCCCCCTCTACGTGGTGGCCGCCCGCGTCACCGACTCGAGACCCCGTCTCGACCAGGCCTTGACAGTCGCCTCGGGGCTACTGCAGGGCTTCTTGATGAGCCAGTGGGTCAACAACTCGCTGTTGGTGGTGTGACGCACCCGAATGGCCCGCTTCCTTCCCCGCCCACGGCCGCGGGCTGCCTACTAGCGTCCCGGTGACGAGCACTCAGCCTCACGCCGCCCCCATCGATGTCCCCGGTGGTCCCGCCGTACGCGGCGGCGGCGAGCGCCAGGCGGCCCGGCCCCGGGCCGTCGAGGCGTCGCCATCCTCCCGCCTGGCCGGGTTGGTGGCCACCGCCCGCCCCCGGCAGTGGGTGAAGAACCTGCTCGTGTTCGCCGCTCCGGGGGCGGCGGGATTGCTCACCGACCCCGCCGTGGTGGCTGTGGCTGCGGGCGCCTTCGCCGTGTTCTGCCTGGCCGCCAGCGGCACCTACTTTCTCAACGACGCCCTGGGCGCCGAGGCCGACCGTGTACACCCCACCAAGCGCCTGCGGCCTGTGGCCACCGGCGTGGTGGGCGTCGGCCAGGCCAAGGTGCTGGGGACGTTCCTCCTGCTGGCGGGGGCGGCGCTTTCGCTGGCCCTGGGCGGGTGGCCCCTGGCCCTGGTGGTCGGCCTGTACGCCAGCCTCCAGCCCCTCTACAGCCTGTGGCTCAGGAACGTGCCGGTCGTCGACCTGGTGGCGGTGGCGTCCGGCTTCGTGCTGCGGGCCGTGGCCGGCGGCGTGGCCGTGGGCGTGCCCATCTCCCCCTGGTTCCTCGTCGTCACCTCGTTCGGCTCCATCTTCCTGGTGTCGGGCAAGCGCACCGCCGAGCACATCGACCTGGGCGAGGACCGCGTCGGCCACCGCCCCACGCTGGGCGACTACTCCCTCGGCTTCCTCCACCACGTCCGTTCGGTGTCGTCGTCGGTGGCCGTCGCCGCCTACTGCCTCTGGGCCCTCGAGAAGGCCGAGCTGGCCCGCTACCCCCTGTGCTTCCAGCTGTCCATCGTCCCGCTCGTGCTCGCCACCCTCCGCTCCGGCCTGCTCCTCGACGCCGGCAAGGGAGCCTCTCCCGAGGAGCTGGTCTTCGAGGACCGCGCCCTTCAGGTGCTGGGCCTGGCGTGGGTGACGTCCGTGGCCGTGGGCGTCCATGCCGGCTGACCGAGGTGGCGGGGTAGCCGGGGCGCCGGCGGCGCCGGCCGTGGAGCGGCTCCTCACCGGCTGGGGGCGGACGGCGCCGTCGAGGGCGACGGTGGTCCGGGCCAGCCGGAGCGAGGAAGTGCACAGCCTGCTCGGCGACGCACCCGGACGGGGGGTCATCGCCCGAGGCCTCGGCCGCAGCTACGGCGACGCAGCCCAGTGCGCCGGGGGGCTGGTGATCGACGCCACCGGGCTGGCGCGGAGCTGCAGCCTCGACTCGAGACGGGGGGTCGTGAAGGTGGACGCCGGCGTCAGCCTGGGTGACCTTGCCGACTCGACCCTCCCGCGGGGCTGGTTCCTCCCGGTGACCCCGGGCACCCGCCACGTCACCGTGGGCGGGGCCGTGGCCGCCGACGTCCACGGCAAGAACCACCACGTGGACGGCAGCTTCTGTGACCACGTGGAGGGCTTCACCCTGGTGACGCCCACCGGCACCGTCGAGGTCACCCCCGAGTCGGAGCCCGACCTGTTCTGGGCCACGGCCGGGGGCATGGGACTCTCCGGAGTGGTGGTGGACGCCACCATCCGGCTCCAGCCGGTGGAGACGGTCTTCATGCGGGTGGACACCGAGCGGGCAGTTGACCTGGACGACGTCCTGGCCCGGATGGAGGAAGGAGATCACCGCTACCAGTACTCGGTGGCCTGGGTCGACCTGCTGGCCCGCGGCCCGTCGCTGGGGCGCTCGGTGCTCACGCGGGCCGGACACGCCGGCCTCGACGAGCTGCCGGCGCCGGACCGGGCGTCGGCGTTGCAGGCCCCGCCCGGCCGCGGTCCGGGCGCTCCGTCCTGGACGCCCCCGGGTCTTCTGAGCCGGGCCACGGTGCGGGCCTTCAACTCCGTTTGGTTCCGGAGGGCCCCTTCCTTGCAGCGTGGACGGACCCAGGCCCTGCACGCCTTCTTCCATCCCCTCGACGGCGTGCCCGGGTGGAACCGCCTCTACGGCAGGCGCGGCTTCGTGCAGTATCAGTTCCTCCTTCCCTTCGGACGGGAGGAGGCGCTGCGCCGGGCCGTGGAGCGCCTGAGCGAGGCTCGTTGCCCGTCCTTCCTCGCCGTGCTCAAGCGCTTCGGGCCGCCCAACCCCGGCCCCCTGTCGTTCCCAATGCCGGGCTGGACCCTGGCCCTGGACATCCCGGTGGGCTCGCCTGCGGTGGCGCCGCTGCTGGACGGGATCGACGAGCTGGTGGCGGAGGCCGGCGGGCGGGTCTACTTGGCCAAGGACGCCCGCCTGCGCCCCGAGCTCCTGGAGGTGATGTACCCCCGCCTCGACGAGTGGCGTCGGGTCCAGGCCAAGGTCGACCCCGACGGCGTGCTCCGCTCCGACCTGGCCCGCCGGCTCGGCCTGGTCGAGCGGGACCGGCTCGGGTGAAGGATGCCCTCGGGTCCCCGCAGTCCCTTCTGGTGGTGGGCGGCACCTCCGACATCGGGCTGGCCACGGCTCGTGCGCTGGTGGCCCGGCGGGCCCGAACCGTGGTATTGGCTGGCCGGCGCCGCCCCGCCATGCAGGCAGCCGCCGAAGAGCTGCGGGCCCTCGGCGCTGAGCGGGTCGACGTCCTCGACTTCGACGCCGACGACACCGCGTCCCACGCCGCCTTCGCGGAGCGGGCCTTCACGGACCACGGCGACATCGACGTCGCCCTCCTGGCCTTCGGGGTCCTGGGCGACCAGCGCCGAGCCGAGGAGGACCCCGAGGAGGCGGTGGCGCTCCTGCGCACCAACCTGTTGGGCGCGGCCTCCGTCGGCCTCCACGCGGCCCGTCACCTGCGCCGCCAGGGGCACGGCACCCTCGTGGCCCTGTCGTCGGTGGCGGGCGAGCGGGCCCGGCGCTCCAACTTCGTCTACGGCTCGTCCAAGGCCGGCCTCGATGCCTTGTTCCAGGGCCTGGGGGACGCCCTGGTGGGCTCAGGCGTCAAGGTCCTCGTGGTCCGTCCCGGTTTCGTGCACACCAAGATGACGGCCGGCCTGGAGGCTCCGCCGCTCTCTACCACGCCCCAGGGGGTGGCCGACGTGGTCGTGCGGGCCCTCGAGACCGGCCGGGAACTGGCGTGGGCCCCTCCGGCCCTGCGCCTGGTCATGACCGGGGCCCGTCACCTTCCCCGACCGATCTTCCGGAAGCTGAAGTTCTGAACGCCGGGCCGGACCCGGCGGCGCCTCAGAGGTGGTTCCTCAGGATCCAGGCGTAGGAGTGGATCGCCGAGGTGAGGGTGAGGGCCACGCCGATGCCAGCCTTGTTCACCATGCCCTCGGCCCTAGCGAAGTTGTGCCAGAAGAGGATGGCCAGCGGCAAGGCCGCCGGGGCGTAGAGGTTCCAGTCGTTGTACACCCCCAGGTCGGCCCGCCAGATGAAGACGTAGGCCAGGAAGACGAGGGTGGCGAGCACCATGAAGATGTTGAACGGGGTGCGGGCGATGCGCCTGTAGAGGGCCAGTGGGACGACGCACAGCACCGGTGGGAAGAGGAGGAAGACGAGGCTCACGATCTGGGCGTGGTACCCGACGTCGGGGGACGCGAAGCGCTGGAGCCCGCCCGCCTGCCCGAAGGCGTTGCTGGTGCGTATCACCTCCAAGGGCAGCCCGTGGTGGTGGAAGTAGACGACCACGGCCACCGGGATGGCCACGAGGGCGGTCACCCCTGCGGCCAGCGACCACCACTGCCCACGGCGAAGAGCCACCACGTAGAGATAGGCCAGGCTGAGCAGGAGGAAGGCGGCCAGGAGGTGGAAGGTGACGGCCACCGCCAACACGGCGCTGGGCACCACCACCCCGACTCGACCCTCGAGGAAGAGATAGCCGGTGAGGAAGTAGACGAGCATGAGCAGGGTCACCAGCGTGTAGTTCTCGACGTCGCCGAAGAACAGCTGCATGAAGCCGGCCGACCCCACGCCGAGCACGAGGACGGCCCAACGCCGATCGCCCAGGAGGAGCCTTGCCAAGACGACCAGCACGACTACGAACACGGCGCCGGCCAGCGCGGAGAGGAACTGGTACGAGTACTCGACGGACCACCCGAAGGCACGGCTGGTGTGGTGCCAGAACCGGGAGTGCACGTACAGCTCCAGCATCTCGTCGTGGGACACAGTGGCGCCCCTGACGGGCACGTCGGCGTGGAACTTGGCGCTGAAGGCACCGCCGTCGGGGTTCACGAAGTTGCTCCGGAGCCCGAGGAACCACAAGAAGCTGTAGGCCCCAGCACCCAGGGTCAGCAGGGCCCTGGTCCTCGAGGTGACGCCCTCGACCAGGCCGCGGAGCGCCTCGAGGTCGGGCTCGAGACCGTGCCAGCCGGCGTGGAGGGCCGCGCCGGCCCCGAGGGGGACCATGAGGGCGGCCCATCCCAGCGGCCGTAGCTGGTCGAAGCCGAACAGCGCGCCGGCCAGGGTGGGGAAGCGGTCCCTCACGCCGTCCGGCAGGACCGCGTTCACGGCGTAGGCGGTGGCCAGGAGCAGCACCAGGGCGGCGTAGAGGGTGGACTCCTGTCTCGCCCTGCGGTCCCGGCCGGCGCGGCCGGTAGGAGCGTCCGTCGTGGCGGCTACGACGTGGTCTCCGCCGACGACGTGAGCGTCACCGACCGGCGGTGGCTAGAGGGGCCCGCCTCGGCTGGACGGGCGGGCTGCCCATCGCCGGTCGCCACCGGCACCGTCCCCACCACCCTGGTCCCACGGCCGGGAGACGACTCCACCCGGAGGCTGCCCCCCAAGGTGCCGAGGCGGTCGCTCATGTTGACGAACCCGGCGCCCAGGCCCCGGCTGTCGGGGTTGAAGCCGGCCCCGTCGTCGGCCACCTCGAACACCACCGACCCGTCCGCCTCGCGCACGGAGATGGTCACCGTGGCGTCCTCACCGGCGTGCTTGCAGGCGTTCTGGAGCGCCTCCATGCAGCAGAAGTAGGTGGTGGCCTCGACCTCGGGGGCGTAGCGGCCGACGGAGGAGGCCTCCACGCTGGCGGGCAGTGGGGCCCTCCTCACCGCCGCCGCCAGGGCCTTCCCCAGCCCTTCGTCCATGAGCAGCGGCGGGTAGATGCCGTGGGCCAGGTTGCGGAGCTCCTGCACCGCCTCCTGGAGCTCGGAGCGCAGCTCGCCGAGCAGGCCCTTGGCC
>JALYHE010000171.1 GCA_030776705.1 Actinomycetota bacterium
CCGCAATGGTCCCATGGGCGTACGCTCCCTCCGTGCCGGCGTCCCTGGTGCCGAGCTGCGTGTGGCGCATCTCGGCGGAGCTGGTGGTGGCCGTGAACGAGCGCTTCGGCGAGCCGGTGGATGCCTACGTCAACGGCTCCCAGGTGTGGCTGCGCGACGACGGGCCCGGCGGCGTCACCCTCGAGTGGCGCCTGCACCCGGTGGCCGGCTTCACCAGGCCAGCAGGCGTGGACACCTACGAGCTGTTCTCCCGGGTGGCCCTGGCCCTGGCATCCAGGGCAGCGCCGCCTGCCCATCCCGAGCGGCTCTGGGACGGCCTCGAGGCCTTCCCCGCCTACGGCGACGAGGCTGAGCCCTCGCTCCTGAGGTCGGCCGCCACGGCGGCCCTCGGCATGGCCCCCGACGCCTGTGGCCTGGTCGACCACGCCGCCATCGGCGACGAGTGGGAGCGCAGTGGCGGCTCCGTCTCGATCGTGCGGTCGCTCCTGGCCGAGCTGTCCCCTTGAGGGAACGCCGTCGGCGTTCCCTTGAGCGTTGCTACCGTCGGCCGGATGGCAACGGGCGATCGCCACTCGGCGGAGACAGCCGGCTCCCGGTACCTCGAGCACCTGAGCGACGCCGACCTCGACCTGCTGGCCGGCCTGCACGGTGGTGGTCCCGACGCCTTGGCCGAGCTGCGCTCGAACCCGGCGTCACTGGAGGGCCTGCTGGCCCACCCGGGCGCCTTCCACGCCGTGTTCGGCGAGCCCGACCGCGACGAGCCGTTCCTCCGGGCCTCCCCCTTCCTGGTGTTCGCCCTGGCCGTGCACCGCTGCGCGGCCGAACTGCGGGAGGCGGTCTCGGTCTCGGAGTGGCTGGGGCCCCGCCAGCGGGTCGCCGTTCTCGACGTGGGGGAGCTCCGCTCCTTCCTGGCCGACCCCGGCCGCAGGCTGTTCCTCGCCGAGCTGCTGACGTCGTACACCCACGTCACCAGCGGCAGCGTCCTGGTGCAGACCCGGCGGGGATGGCGCCGGCAGCGGTTCAGCGAGCTCGACCCCCTCCGCCTGGCCTCGCTGCTCGAGGTGGTGCCCGAGCCCGAGCGGGTGGGCGTCTACCGGCGGCTCGGGGACCTGGCCCTGTTCCTCACCGGCGTGTTCCCGGACCACACCGCCACCCGAGCCCTGGGCTCCGTGGCCGAGGCCAGGCTGAGGCGGACTGCCGGCTTGGGAAGCGGCGAGCAGCGCTCCAGGGCGGGTACGGGCGCTGGGGCGGGGCCCATCTCGCTGTCGGGAACAGTCGCCCTGCTGGAGGCCCTGGGCCGGCGCTGGTACCGCCTGGCCGCCTCGACGGCCCCGCTGCCGACACCGGCCCTGAGCGTGGTGGGCGACGTGGCCGAGCGCTTCGACCAGGCCCGGCGCATCCTCAACCTGGTCACCGAGCGCCACCTGTTCCCGTTCCGCGACCGCTGGATGACCTCGCCCGGCTTCTGACCCCCCTCCCCAGCCGTTCATGTCGCGATGATCGACCCCCTGTTGGCACACCATCGCGACATGGACGGCTCAGTTGCGCCAGGCCGGGTTGCGGGGCTCGTCGAAGAGCACCTCGACGGGCTCTCCCCTGATAGCAGCGAAGGCCCGCTCCGCCCACCGCTCGGCGCCGGCCATGGGCGAAGGGAGGGCGTCCTCGGCGAACCAGCCTACGTCGGCGCACTCCAGGGGGTGAGGGGTGAGCCGGCCACCCACCATGCGGCAGTGGAAGACCAGCGAGTACAAGGGGATGCGGGTGAACCCGAGGCGAAGCCCGTCGAGGAGGGCGACCAGTCGCACCGGCTCCACCTGGATTCCGGTCTCCTCCCAGACCTCCTTGACCGCCACCTCGGAGGCCGAGTAGCCGACGTCGGCCCAGCCCGTGGGGTAGAGCCACAAGCCGGAGTCGGCTCTCTGCACAAGGAGGAGCTCTCCCTGCTCGTTGCCCACCACGGCCCCCACCGCCACCTTGGGCGTGACGTAGCCCGGCACGCCGGCGCCCACGTCCTTCATCCACTCCTCGACCAAGCGCTCGCTGTCGAGCTCGTGACCGGCGGCGGCGCGCATGTCGGCTGCCACCTTGAGGACCTCCTCGAAGCGCTCCCGCTCGTAGAGGTTGTCCGTGAAGCCGAGGGCGGTGCGAGCCAATGCCGACAGCGCCTCGCTCCACCGCAGGAGGTCCTGGCCCGAGACGGGCCTCCCTTCAGACGCCTCCACTGTGCCCGAGGCTAAACCCTGGTGCCCCTCCACCGTGCAGCCACGGGTGCCTACTCGACGGTGAGGGTCCCTTCCATGTCCTCGTGTCCTGGCACCTTGCACTCGAACTGGTAGACGCCGGGCCCGGTGTCGAACTCCACCCGCCGGCTCTTGCCTCCCGGGACCTCGAGGTCGACGTCGATGGCATCGATGGTGAAGGTGTGCCGGGACAGGTCCTCGTTGGCCACGTGCACCCTCACTCGGCCGGCCCGGGCCCGGGCCGTGTCCGGCACGAACTTGGTCTCCTCGGCCTCGATGGTGACGTCGCCCGCCTCGGGGGCCTGATTGCTGACGAACAGCGTGGCCAGCACGCTGGCCGCCACCCCTACGACCACGACCACGAGGGCCACGGCGGCCAGCGGCACTGCCGACGCCGGCCGGCCCAGCACGGCGCCCACCATGGCCAGGGCGCCGACCACGGCGGCCACCGTTCCCACCAGGGTCACGCTGAACTGGAGGAAGGTGCTGGGGTGGGCCAGGTCGGAGGTGATGAAGGGCAGGTTGCCGAGGAGGAAGAGGATGGACACCACCCCCACCAGGAGCGGCCCCGCTCGGCCCGGCCGCCGCAGCACCACGATGCCGATGGCGTACAGCAGCATGAAGGCGGCCAGCGGCGGGATGAAGGCGTCGGCCAGCGCCACCTGGACCAACAGCCCGACCACAATGTTGACGGCGGCCACGACAAGGAGCAGCCGTCTCCAGCTGGCGTCTCCCCCGGCCCTGGTGGCCACGGCCGGAGCTTATGTCGGCTCCGGCCCGACCGCCCGGAGGACGGCCGGCATTCGGCTATAGGCGGCTCAGCTCGGCCAGCAC
>JALYHE010000172.1 GCA_030776705.1 Actinomycetota bacterium
CCCCACCCCATCCTCGGCGACGCCAGTGTGCGCCGGGCCCTCGCCCACGCCATCGACCGGGACAAGTACCTGAACAACGGCCGCTCCGGCATCGGCCGGGTGGCCGACGCCCCCCTCTCGAGCGAGATGGCGGAGTTCTACGTCGGCAGCACCGGCATCCCGACGTTCAACCGGTCGGAGGCCGAGAGGCTGCTCACCGAAGCCGGCTGGGTGAGGTCGTCGCCCGACGAGGTGCGATCCAAGGGCGGACAGAACTTCGTGATCGACATGGTCTACCCGGGCCCAGCCTTCGCCGGGCGGGTGGAGCACATCCGCAAGGACCTCCAGGACGTGGGCGTCACGCTCAACGACAGGGTCAGCACGGGCATCGGCGACGAGGTGTTCCGGGACCGTCAGTTCGACACGACCATCATCAACTACTGCCAGGGCCTCGACCCCCACATCGGCACCCGCCGCATGTACCACTCCGACCAGGTGCGCACCGCCCCGTTCACCAACGCCGCCGGCTACAAGCACCCCGACGTGGACGCGGCCTTCGACGAGGCGGCCAGGACCAACAACCAGGACGTCCGTCGGGAGCTGTACAAGAAGTTCCAGGACCAGGTGACCAAGGACCTGCCCTACTTCTGGATCATCGAGACGCCCAACGTGCGTGCCTTCGCCGCCAGGTGCGGTGGCTTCCGGCCCTACACGGGGATCTTCGCCGACACCGCCTTCTGCCGCGGGGGCTGACCGTCCCCCCGGCTTCCGGCACCAGGGGGCGGCCCGATCCGGGCAACTCCCTGGTGCCAGAACGGCCTCGGCAGCGACGGTGTGCTCACCGCTGGTTCGGAGCCGCCACTACCGTGTGAGCCATGCCGAAGCTCACCTGGGCCCTGGCGGCCGCCGTCGTGGTCCTGCTGGCGGCCAACGGGATCGCCCTCGCCGTCGATCTGGCGTCCGAAGACGACCCGACGGCCGCCGAGACCACCACCACGGCGCCGCCCGCCCCACCCGAGGCCGGCACCACCGCAGCTCAGCCTGACCGGGGACCGGTCAGCGACGCCTGCAGCCTCGTCAGCGTGCAGTCGGTCGCCTCGGCCCTGGGCCTGCAGGCGGGCAACGTCAAGCCCGAGCCCCGCCCCCAGGACCCGTCGGTGGGAGCCAGCTGCGACTTCATCGAGCAATCAGAGGACATGTTGACGGTCTTCACTGTCCTCGTCCAAGAGGCGGGCGGCGACGCCGCCTTCGCCCGCAGCACCATCGAAAGCCGCTCGGGCAAGAAGATCGGGGGCCTGGGAGACGCCGCCGTGTTCGAGCAGAGCGAGGTGGGTTCGCGGATCTCCGTGGCCAAGGGCCCGCGCTACGTCCAGCTGCAGACCCAGCGAAAGCCGGCCACCGAGGACGCCATGGTGGGCCTGGCCCGCCAGGCGGTGGACAAGATCTAGCACACTCCGGGCGGGCGCGGTCACAACCGGTGGTGGGCTGTGTCGCCGGGGACCGAGGACGCCGGGTAGGGTCGGGTCATGGCCGACAAGGCGAAGTTCGTCGATCTCGCCATGGAGCACATGCCTTCGCTGTACACGGCCGCCCTGCGCATGACCCGGAACGCAGCCGACGCCGAGGACCTGGTCCAGGAGACGTACCTGAAGGCGTTCCGGGGCTTCCACACCTTCCAGGAGGGCACCAACCTGAAGGCGTGGCTCTACCGCATCCTCACCAACACCTACATCAACACCTACCGGGCCAAGAAGCGCCGGCCCGAGCAGGCCGACGTCGACGACGTGGAGGACCTCTTCCTCTACCGCCGGCTCGGAGGGTTGGAAGCGGCGTCGGCCGGGCGCAGCGCCGAGGAACAGGTGCTCGACCGCTTCACCGACGCCGAGGTAAAGGAGGCCGTCGAGTCGTTGCCCGAGCAGTTCCGGATGGTGCTGCTCCTCGCCGACGTGGAGGGCTTCTCCTACAAGGAGATCGCCGAGATCCTCGACATCCCCATCGGGACGGTGATGAGCCGGCTGCATCGGGGAAGAAGGGCGATGCAAAAGGCGTTGTTCGACTTCGGTATGGCTCGAGGCCTCGTGGGTCACCGGGACTGATGCCTCCGCAGGGATGGGGCCAGGGCGCCGACCGTGGCTGCCGGGACGCCGTGCATCGGCTGTACCACTTCCTCGACGGGGAGCTGGACGAGACCCACCGGGCCAGCATTCGCCGCCACCTCGACGAGTGCCCTCCCTGCCTCCAGGCCTTCGACTTCGAGGCCGAGCTGCGGGTGCTTGTCGCCCGCATGTGCCGGGACCAGGTGCCGGAGTCGCTCCGCGGGCGGGTCTTCCATGCCATCCGGTCCGACATCGGGCGCGACGCCGGCAGCCTGGAGTGGGGCGGGTCCGGACCGTGGTAGCGACTCACGGCTTCAGCCGGTCCCGCGGGTGATCCTCCTCCTGGCCGCCGAGGTCTGGCACTACTGGCTCTCGTTCGTGATCTTCGGTGGCGCCGTCCTGGCTGTGGTCGCCACCCTGGTCGGCTACCTGGTCAAGGTCACCAGCAACAAGTACCCCAGGCAGTAGTCGGTGCCCGAGCCCATCTCCTGGGAGCTGGCCGAGAAGGTGGCCGTGGGCCTGGCCCGCCGCCAGCCCTCCCCACCCGCCCGCGAGTTCGACCTCCTCCATCGTGACTTCGAGGAGCTCACGGCCGAGGCCGAGCAGCTCGTGGAGGCAGCCACCGGGCTCCGCTCGGCGGCCGGACCGGCCCGGGCCCGGGTCACCGACCGTCAGGGCTGGGTCCGGGCCAACCTCGTGTCCTTCCAGCGCCTGCTGCGCCCCATCACCGCCAAGCTGGGGTCGCGCCTGGCCAGCACCCCCGCCGCGCCCGTCACCAGGGCCGTGTCCGGGGCCCAGCTGGGCACCATCCTGGGCTGGATGTCCACGCGGGTCCTCGGCCAGTACGACGTCCTGCTCATCGAGGAGGAGCGCCCGGAGGACCAGGACATCGTCTATTACGTCGGGCCCAACGTGCTGTCCCTCGAGAGGCGCTTCGGCTTCCCGCGTCGGGAGTTCCGCCTGTGGCTGGCGATCCACGAGGTCACCCACCGGGCCCAGTTCACGGGGATCCCGTGGCTGCGCCCGTACTTCCTGTCGTTGGTGGAGGGGAGCCTGAACGCCATCGACCCGGACCCCCGCCGGTTCGTGGAGGCACTCCGTCGGGTGGTCGAGGAGATGCGGGCCGGCCGCAACCCGCTGGCCGACGGGGGTCTGGTCGGCCTCCTGGCCGGGCCCGAGCAGCAGGCCGTCCTGCACCGGGTCCTCGGCCTCATGAGCCTCCTGGAGGGCCATGGCGACATCACCATGAACCGGGCGGGAGGCGACCGAGTCCCCAGTGCGGAACGGTTCGCCCGGGTGCTGCGCCAGCGCCGTGAGCAGTCCCGGGGAGCGGCGCGCCTGCTCCAGCAGGCGATCGGGCTCGAGGCCAAGCTGAAGCAGTACGAGCAGGGAGAGCGGTTCGTGGCCGCCGTGGAGGCGGCGGGTGGTCGGGAGCTGCTGCAGCGGGCGTGGCTCGGACCGGAGTGGCTGCCCAGCCTGGCCGAGATCCGTGAGCCCCCGCTGTGGATCGACCGAGCCCGTTCGGAGGCCCCAGCCGGGAGGTAGGGCACTGACCGCACCCGCCGTCGAGCAGCTCCTTCCCCGCTGCCGATTCCCCGAGCGAGGAGCCCAGCTCACCTGCGCCGTGTCCGGCGGCGCCGACTCGCTCGCCCTCCTGGTGCTGGCCACCGCGGCCGGATGCGAGGTCACCGCCGTCCACGTGGACCACGGCCTGCGCCCCGGCTCGGAGGACGAGGCCGACGTGGTGGCCGCGGCCGCCGCCCGCTTCGGTGCCGCCTTTCTGTCCGAGCGCGTACAGGTGGCGCCGGGCCCCAACGTCGAGGCCAGGGCCCGCGCCGCTCGACGGGCGGTGCTGCCTGCCGGCACGGCCACCGGGCACACCGCCGACGACCAGGCGGAGACAGTCCTGTTGAACCTGCTCCGGGGGGCGGGGCTGGACGGGCTGGCCGGGATGCGGCCCGGACGGGAGAAGCCGATCCTGGCCCTGCGGCGGTCGGAGACGGCCGCCCTCTGCGCCGCCGCCGGCCTCGAGCCAGTACGGGACCCCTCGAACCTGGACCAACGACTCCGGCGCAACCGGGTCCGCCATGAGCTGCTGCCCCTGCTCGACTCGATCGCCGAGCGGGACGTGGTGCCCGTGCTCGCCCGCCAGGCCGAGTTGCTGCGCGACGAGGCCGACCTGCTCGACGAGCTCGCGTCCGCCCTCGATGCCGGCGACGGTCGGGCCCTCGCCACCGCACCGCCCGCCCTGGCCCGCAGGGCCGTCCGCCGCCTGGTGGCGGCCCGTCCCCCCGAAGCTCCCCCCGAAGGTCTCCCCGAAGGAGGGCATCCCCCGAGCGCGGCCGCGGTGGAGCGGGTGCTGGCCGTGGCCCGCAAGGAGGCCGCCGCCTGCGAGGTGGAAGGCGGCGTGCGGGTGCGCCGGTCGGCTGGGCGCCTCCACGTGGAGCGGAGCTAGCGTCGGCGGGTGCCCGGCTCCTCGGTGTCTGGCAGCACCGATCGCGCAGAGGACCCCAACCTGGGACCCGTCCTCATCAGTGAGGAGGACCTCCGGTCCCGGGTGGCCGAGCTCGGGCGCCAGGTCACGGACGACTACGCCGGTCGGGCGCCGCTCCTGGTGGGAGTGCTGAAGGGCGCCTTCATGTTCATGAGCGACCTGGCCAGGGCCATCGGCCTGCCGGTGGAGTTCGACTTCATGGCCGTGTCGTCGTACGGCAGCGCCACCAAGGCCAGCGGGGTCGTGCGCATCGTGAAGGACCTGGACCTCGACCTCTGCGACCGGCACGTCCTCCTGGTGGAAGACATCGTCGACAGCGGGCTCACCCTGTCCTACCTCAGGCGCAACCTGATGGCCCGAGCTCCGGCCAGCCTCGAGGTGTGCGCCCTGCTGGTCAAGGAGGGGCTCCAGAAGACCGAGCCCGACTTCCGCTACGTCGGCTTCCGCATCCCGCCCTTCTTCGTGGTGGGCTACGGGCTCGACATGGCAGAGCGCTACCGGAACCTTCCCTACATCTGCTCCTGGGCGGGATAGGCCTGCCACCGGCGCAGGTACCCTACGGAGACCGTGAGATCCTTCCTCCGCAAGCCGGCTCTCTGGGTCGCGCTCGGCATCGTGCTGCTGTTGAGCGCCGCCGGCGCCCTCGACCGCGGCGAGAAGCGCCAGAAGCTGCACCTGAGCCAGCTCCAGCAGTTGGTGGCGGAGAAGAGGGTCCGGTCGGCGCAGATCCACGGTGACGACAAGGTCAACGGCGAGCTCTCGAGCGGCAAGAAGTACGAGGCCAAGTTCCCGGCCGAATACGCCGATGAGCTCACCAGCGAGCTCCTGGACGCCAGGGTGGAGGTGGACTCCAAGCCGGCCAAGAGCAACGTGTGGCTCTCCGTGCTGCTCAACTTCCTGCCCATCGTCCTGCTCCTCGCCGGCTTCTTGTACATCGTCAACTCGATGCAGGGCGGCGGCAACCGGGTGATGCAGTTCGGCAAGGCCAAGCCCAAGCAGGCGTCGAAGAACGAGACGGTCACCTTCGCCGACGTGGCCGGCGCCGACGAGGCCGTCGAGGAGCTGGTGGAGATCAAGGAGTTCCTGAAGTCGCCGGCCAAGTTCCAGGCCACCGGGGCCAAGATCCCGAAGGGCGTCCTGCTGTTCGGCCCTCCGGGCACGGGCAAGACCCTTCTGGCCCGGGCCGTTGCCGGAGAGGCCGGGGTTCCCTTCTTCTCGATCTCCGGGTCCGACTTCGTGGAGATGTTCGTAGGAGTGGGGGCCAGTCGCGTCCGTGACCTGTTCGAGCAGGCCAAGGCCCATCCGCCGGCCATCATCTTCGTGGACGAGATCGACGCCGTGGGCCGGCACCGCGGAGCGGGGCTGGGCGGTGGCCACGACGAACGGGAGCAGACCCTGAACCAGCTCCTGGTCGAGATGGACGGCTTCGACACCAAGTCAGGCGTGATCCTGATCGCCGCCACCAACCGCCCGGACATCCTCGACCCGGCTCTGCTGCGCCCGGGGCGCTTCGACCGCCACGTCGTGGTCGACCGGCCCGACATCGAGGGTCGCAGGCAGATCCTGGAGGTGCACGCCGCCGGCAAGCCCCTCGACGACGCCGTAGACCTAGCCGTGCTGGCCCGGCGCACGCCGGGCTTCACCGGTGCCGACCTGGCCAACCTCTTGAACGAGGCGGCGCTGCTGGCCGCCCGCAACGACCACAAGAAGATCGGCATGGGCGAGCTGGAGACGGCGATCGACCGGGTGATCGGCGGCCCCGAGCGCAAGACCCGCGTGATGAGCGAGAAGGAGAAGCTGGTCATCGCCTACCACGAGGGCGGCCACGCCCTGGTCGGCCACGTGCTGCCCCACGCCGACCCGGTCCACAAGGTGTCGATCCTGGCCCGGGGACGGGCCCTGGGCTGGACGGTGGCCCTGCCCACCGAGGACAAGTACATCGTGAGCCGCTCGGAGCTGCAGGACCAGCTCACCGTCCTCATGGGTGGCCGCACCGCCGAGGAGCTGATCTTCGAGGAGATCACCACCGGGGCGGCCAACGACATCGAGAAGGCCTCGGAGATCTCCCGGGCCATGGTGACCCAGTACGGGATGAGCGACGCCCTGGGGCCCCTCCAGCTGGGCCAGCAGAGCGACGAGGTGTTCCTCGGCCGGGACCTCAACCACCAGGTGAACTACTCCGACGAGATGGCGGCCCACATCGACGCCGAGGTTCGGGCCCTGATCGACAGGGCCCACGAGGAGGCCGCCAGCATCCTGCGGGCCCACCGGGAGACGCTGGACCGGCTGGCCTCGGCCTTGATGGAGCAGGAGACCCTGGAGACTCCCGAGCTCATGAGCATCCTCGGTGACCTGCCGCCATGGCCGGCCCGGGTGCCCTCGGACGCCCCCAGGGCGGCTCCCGCCCCAGCAGCGGCAGAGGCGCCGGCGGAGGCGCCCGCCCGGGCGCCGTCCAAGACCGGCCGCCGCCGGGCGCCCCGACCCAGGGCCAAGCCGGCCACCGCCTAGGTCGGGTCGTGGACGACGCTGTGGACGACGCCGTGGAAGGGGCGGCTCTGGAGGGGGGCGGGGGTTACGAAGTCGACCGGGCCCGGCTGGAGAAGGCGGTCCGGGAGATCCTCGAGGCGGTGGGCGAGGACCCCGACCGCGACGGTCTACTGGGCACACCCCAGCGGGTGGCGGCACTGTACGCGGAGATCCTGAGCGGCACCCACGAGGACCCAGCCCAGGTCCTCGACGTCACCTTCGAGGCCGGCCACGACGAGATGGTGATGGTGAAGGACATCCCCTTCTACTCCGTCTGCGAGCACCACCTGGTCCCCATGGTGGGCAAGGCCCACGTGGCCTACATCCCCAGCGAGGACGGGCGCATCACCGGCCTCTCCAAGCTGGTCCGCCTGGTGCAGGGCTACTCCCGGCGGCTGCAGGTGCAGGAGCGGCTCACCACACAGGTGGCCGACGCCGTGGAGCGCCGGCTGCGGTCGCGGGGCGTTCTGGTCGTGGTGGAGGCCGAGCATCTGTGCATGACCATGCGGGGCGTGCGAACTCCCGGCGCCACGGCCGAGACCTCGGCCGTCCGGGGCCAGTTCCGCGACGACGCCCGCACCCGCGCCGAGGCCATGATGCTGATCCACGGCCGCTGAGGGCACCCCGTACGCTCTAGGGCCGATGGGCCCCTTGGTCATGGGCGTGCTCAACGTCACGCCCGACTCCTTCTCCGACGGCGGTCGCTTTCTCGACCACGAGGCGGCGGTGGCCCACGGCCTGTCCATGGTCGGCGAGGGCGCCGACGTGGTGGACGTCGGCGGCGAGTCCACCCGGCCGGGGGCCGAGCCCGTGGACGAGACAGAGGAGCGGCGTCGGGTGGTGCCCGTGGTGGAGGCGCTGGCGCCCCACGTGCGGATCTCCATCGACACGGCCAAGGCGTCGGTGGCGGAGGCGGCCGTGGAGGCGGGGGCCACCCTGATCAACGACGTGGGCGCCTCGCTCCACCGGTTGGCGGCCGCCATGGGTGTCGGTTGGGTGGCCATGCACATGCAGGGGACCCCCCGCACCATGCAGCGAGAGCCGCGCTACGCCGACGTGGTGGCCGAGGTGAGCTCTTTCCTCCTCGAGCGGGCCGCCGCCGCCACCGAGGCGGGGGTTGCCGAGGTGTGGGTCGATCCCGGCATCGGCTTCGGCAAGACGCTGGACCACAATCTCTCCCTCCTGCGCCATCTCCCGACCCTCGTCGGGTCCGGCCACCCCGTACTGGTGGGCACCAGCCGCAAGTCCTTCCTCGGCACCCTGGCCCATGGGGCGCCCGTCCACGACCGGCTGGAGGGGTCCCTGGCCACGGCCGTGTACGCCCTGGCCCACGGCGCCCGGATGGTGCGCGTCCACGACGTGGCCCCCACCGTGCAGGCCGTGCGCCTGGCGGGGGAGGACGGGCGATGAGGGGCAAGTGGGCGGCGGGCATCGCTCCTCGCAACTTCACGTGGATCATCAAGGGCAAGCTGGCCGTGAGCGAGCGGCCCGGGGGCTACGCCCGCAACCACCGCAGGGTCCGGCGCCAGGAGGAGATCATCTGGCTTCGGGAGCAGGGCTTCACGCGTGTCGTGTCCCTCCTGACCTCCACCCACAACCTGCACGCCTACGACGAGATGGGCGTCACGTGGTCCCACCAGCCGCTCGGGCCTCAGTCCGACGTGCGAGCCGTCCTGCCCAAGCTCTACCAGGACATCCGGGACTGGCTCGAGGCCGGCGAGCGCATCCTCGTCCACGAGGAGGAGCTCGGTGATCGGTTGATGGGAATGGCGGGCGGCTACCTCCTGTGGTCGGGCTTGCTCGACAGCGGTCCTCAAGCCATAAGCGTCCTGGAGCAGCTGGTCCACCGCCAGATGGGACCGCCGGGCCGGGAGCTGGTGGCGCTGGCGGCGGACATCTGACGGCCGACGTGGCGGACCGCATCGAGCTCCGGGGCCTGCGCCTGTTGGGTGTCCACGGTGCCATGGCCGACGAGCAGGTCCGGGCCCAGCCCTTCGAGGTGGACCTCGACGTCGAAGCCGACCTCACGGTGGCGGCGGCGTCCGACGACGTGGCGGACACGGTGGACTACGGCGCCCTGGTGGAGGCCATGGCCCGGGTGGTGGGCTCGGAGCGCTACGAGC
>JALYHE010000173.1 GCA_030776705.1 Actinomycetota bacterium
GCATCGGCGCCGACTCGATGCCCGAGCCTCCCCGCGGCGCCGTCGTGCTGCTGCACGACGGCGGAGGTGACCGCAGCCAGACCGTCGCCGCCGTCGAGCGGCTTGTGCCCGAGCTGGCTGCCCGGCAGTACCGGTTCACGACCGTGTCCCAGCTCGCCGGCGTTCCGCCGGGCCGCGCCGTCCAGCGGGTGCAGCCGGTCGAGCGCCTGCAGGGCGGCCTTCTGCTGGCCGCCCTCCGCTTCGGGCGCGCCGTGCGGGCCCTGCTCGGCGTGGTCCTGGTCCCCATAGCCGTGCTGGCCCTGGCCCGCTTCGTGCTGGTGGTGACGCTGGCCCGCCACGCCGTCCGCCGGGCTCGTCCCGTCGACGTCCCCGGCTTCCTGCCTTCCGTCTCCGTCCTCGTGCCCGCCTACAACGAGGCGGTGGGGATCGCCCAGGCGGTGAGGTCACTGGTCAGGAGCGACTACCCCCACCTCGATGTGGTGGTGGTCGACGACGGCTCGACGGACGGCACGGCGGAGGTCGTCGAGGCCCTGGGCCAGGACCGTGTCAGCGTGATTCGGCAGGACAACCGGGGGAAGGCGGCGGCGCTCAACACCGGCATCGCCCACTCCTCCGGGGAGGTCGTGGTGATGGTCGACGCCGACACGGTGTTCGCCCCCGACACGGTGCGCTGCCTAGTGGCGCCCTTCGCCGACCCCGAGGTCGGTGCCGTGAGCGGCAACGCCAAGGTGGGGAACCCCCGCCGCCTGCTCGGGCGCTGGCAGCACCTGGAGTACGTCATGGGCTTCAACCTGGACCGGCGCATGTTCCACGTCCTCGGCTGCATCCCCACCGTGCCCGGTGCGGTTGGCGCCTTCCGCCGTCGGGCGCTCGACGCCGTGGGCGGCGTGGGGGAGGACACCCTGGCCGAGGACACCGACCTGACCATGGCCGTCAACCGGGCCGGCTGGCGGGTGGTGTACGAGCCCTCGGCGCTGGCCTGGACGGAGGCGCCGGCCACCATGGGGGGCCTCTGGCGCCAGCGCTACCGGTGGGCCTACGGGACCATGCAGACCATCTGGAAGCACCGGGGGGCGCTGCGAGAGGGTGGCAGCCTCGGTAGGTTCGGGCTGCCCTACCTCGTGCTGTTCCAGGTGGCCCTGCCCCTGCTGGCCCCGTTCATCGACCTGTTCGCGCTCTACGGCCTTCTGTTCTCCGAGGTCCGCCCGGTGGTCGCCTACTGGGTGGGGTTCAACGTCGTGCAGCTGGTGCTGGTCGTCTACGCCCTGCGCCTGGACGGGGAGTCTCTCCGCCCCATCTGGGCCCTCCCGCTGCAGCAGTTCGTGTACCGCCAGCTCATGTACCTGGTGGTGGTCCAGTCGGTGACCAGCGCCGTCCTCGGCACCCGCCTGCGCTGGCACAAGCTGGCCCGCACCGGCGACGTGCAGGCGCCGGCCTGACCCGTAACCCGGCGTCGCTAGAACATGGTGTTGTCGTTGGCGGCGGACTCGGGGACCGGTTGGAGCACGTCCCAGTGCTCGACGATCCTGCCCTCCTCCAACCGGAAGATGTCCACCGCCGCCGTGCCTCGATCCTCGGGGCCGACGGTGAGAAGGCTGTGCGTGACGACCACGTCGCCTTCGGCGACCACCCGCCTGACGTCGACGCGCATCTCGGGGAACTGCCGGGTGAAGCCGCTGGCGAACTCGATGAACGCCTCGGGGCCATCGGCGACCTGTGGGTTGTGCTGGACGTAGCGCGGGCCCACGTAGGCGTCGACCGCCTCGGCGGGCTGCTTGGCGTTCAGCGCCTGCTCGAGGTAGGCGAGGACGACCTGCTTGTTCTGCTCGACGGACATGGGCGCTCCTTTCAGTGCCTTGCAGTGTTCGGGCGGGTCGGGTCGGGAGCGGGTCAGGAGGCCTTCAGGCGGTCGACGGCGAGCATGGCGTCGAGCTCGGCCTGGCCCGGCAGGCTCACCGGGCCCATGGACGCCACCTGGCGCACGAGGCGGAAGGCCTCGTCCAGCCGTTCCCCGCGCAGCGTGGCGGCGTGGGCCGAAGCCACGGTGCCGATGCCCAGGGCGACCACGGCGTCGACGTGACGGTCGAACTTGGCGCGGTCGAGCAGGGTGTGCCACGGCGCCAGGGCGCCGGCCACGAACAGCAACGACTCCCGCCACAGGTCCTCGGGGGCGTCGTCGGTCTCGGTCAGGTGACCGGGCAGGAGGCAGGCGAAGCTGTCGACGGCCCAGAACACGCCGGTGGTGGGGTCGAACAGCCCCCGGGTGGTGGGCGAGTCCCACAAGGGCGGCACGTGGGCCACGAGGGTGCGGTCCCCGGCGTCGAAGGTCTCGCCAGGGTTGACCCAGCGCATTCGATGGCGGGGCAGGGCGAGGGCACGCTCGAGCCGCTCCACGGTGAACCAGTTGGTCACCAGCGTGGCGTGGGGGCAAGCCTCCAGAACAGGCTGGAGGTTGCCCACGTGGTCGTGGTCGTCGTGGGAGAGGAACACCCACCGCACATCGGCCGGGTCGACCAGGGAGAAGGCGGCGTCGAGCCACTGCCGGCGGCTCAGCTCGTTGCCGGTGTCCACGATGACCGGCTCGGCGCCGGTGATCACCATGGAGTTGACGGGCACGACCGTGCCCGGCGCGGCCGGGACGGTCTCGGGGATCACCCACGTGTCGGGGGCGACCCGGTACGGCTGGTGGAGTTGAGGCTGGGGAATGTCCATGTGCCGATCATCCGCCTGTTCCGGCGCCGGCACAGCGGGAGGATCACGTAATCGGCGCGGCGGCCCCTACGTACGTGACGACTGGAGACGGCTGGCCAGGGCGGCCAGACGGGCCCGGTTGGGCGCGCCCGTCTTGAGCAGGAGCCGCTCCACGTGCTTCTCGACCGTCCGGGCCGACAGGTAGAGCCGCTCGGCGATCTCCTTGTTGGTCAGGCCGCCGGCGACGAGGGCCAGGACGTCGGCCTCGCGAGGGGTGACGCCGGCCCGCTCCAGCTCGGGCTCCACCGCACTCCGGCGCCGGGGGGCACCCGAGCCGGCCAGGCGCGACAACGACCGGCACGCTCGGGCCGGCTCGTCCAGGCCGGCGCCGGCGAAGAAGTCCTGAGCCTCCCCGAGCCACGCCCCCGGGGAGCCCCATCCGTGGGCCATGGCGGCTTCGGCGACGAGGCGCCGGCCCATCATCCGGAACCACGGGGCGGGGGCCAACGCCGTGTCCGCCTGCCAGAACAGTCTCTCGGCCGCGGCGTGGTCACCCTCTCGGCCGGCCAGCACCGCTCGGGCCAGTCCAGCCACCGCCGTCGGCACCACGTGCACCGAGGTGGCGTCGAGACCCTCGAGGGCGCCGGGGGGGGCGTCACCTTCGAGGGCGAACAGGAGCGCCAGGACGGGGCGGAACGGTGACCGGGTGATGCGGGAGTCGGGGCAGAGGGCGTGGGCCCGACCCAGCTCGTCCAGGGCGGCAGCCCGGTCCTCCACGGCCAGGGCGGCCAGCCCGAGGACCTGCCTGCCGGTGACCTCGATGTCGACGTCCATCAGGGGCCGGGCCCGCTCGAAGGCGGCCACGGCCTCCCCCTGGCGGCCCAGGTAGGCGTCTGTGGCGGCCACCACGACGGCGGCGGCGGGGACGAGCAGCCCCAGCCCATAGCGAAGCGCCGACTCGTGAGCCCGCCGGGCCGCCGCCCGGGCCTCGTCGACCTCGAACCGGAAGGACAGGAGGATCCCGAGGTGGAGGGCGGCCTGGGCGGCGAGAGCCGGCGCGCCGATCTCGGCGGCACGCTCCTCGGCGGCACGCAGTCGCTCGGTGGGGCCGAGGCGGAACAGGTCGATGATGCCGAGCTCGAGGAGGCAGCGAGCCTGGCCCAGCCTCGACCCGCTCCGCTCCGCGGCCACGAGGGCCTGCGTGAACCAGCGCTCGGCGTGGCCCAGGTCCAGGGCCCGGTCGACGCGGCCCATGAGCTCCAGGGACTCGCACAGCAGGTCGTCGCGGTGCAGGCGCTCGGCCACCTCCAGCCCGGCCCGCACGTGGTCGGCGGCCGCTTCCGGGCGATGCTGGCCCAGGGCGGCCCGGGCCTGCAGGAGCCGGTGCCGGGCGGCCAGGTCGTCGCCGCCGGTGGGAAGGAGCGCCGCCGACCTTGACAGGTGCTCGCCGGTGCCGCGCCAGTCGGTGGCGGCCACGCACGACTCGGCCAGGCGGAGGCGGACTTCGGCCCGTCGTCGGGGCGGGGCGCCGACCGCGTCCAGGCGGGCCAGGAGGGCGTCGCCCACCTCGGAGGCCCGGGGGAGGTTCCCGGCAAGGACGGACGCGTCGAGCAGGATCCGGAGGGCGGCGAGCGTCTGCTCGGGTCCCGGGGTGCCAGCGAGCACGCGCTCGGCCGACGCCGATGCCGAGCTCAACGCGCCCTGGCGAAGGGCGGCAGAGGCGGATGCCAGCAGCAGGTCGGTGGCGTGGCGGTGCCGGCCGGCCGTCTCCGCCAGCTGGGCCGCCAGCCCCAGGCGCCCGGCGTCGCCGGTCTCGTCCACGTCGAGGGCGGCGAGGGCACGCTCGGCCACGGCCGCCCGCTCCGGGGGAAGGAGCGTGCCTGCCACGGCGGCGCGGGTCAGGGCGTGGCGGAACCGGAAACCGGTCCCTGCCGCGTCCTCCTCCACCAGCTGCAAGTGGGCCGCCTGGCGGAGGGCGGCGACGATCTCTTCGTCCTCGCCCTCTGCGGCGCACCGGAGCAAGGACCAGTCGAAGTGGTCGCCCAGAACGGCGGCGGCCTGCACCACCCGGCGGGCAGTGGGCGACAGGCGCGCCATCCGTTCCTGCACCGCCGTGGCCAACGACGGGGGCACGGCGGGGCGGAGAGGCCCGCGCACCTGCCAGCGGCCCTGCTCCCGCACGAGGGCCTCGGTGCCCACGAGCGACCCCAGGACCTCCTCGATCAGGAAGGGCAGGCCGTCGGAGGCGTCCTGAACGACGCTCACCAGCTCCCCGGGGACGTCCTCGGCGCCGAGCGACGCCGAGACCATCCGGGCCAGGTCGGTGGGCGGCAGCCGGTCCAGCTCGACGGCGGCGGCTTGCCTTCTGGCCTGCAGCGAACGGGCCTGCTCCTCGGCTGCCGACCCCTCGCCCGCTCTGATCGTGGCCACGACGACGGCCTTCGTGCCGTCGAGCTTGTCCACCAGGTAGTCGAGGAGCTCCAGCGTTCCCGGGTCGGCCCAGTGCAGGTCCTCGAGCAGGACGAAGAGGCCGGCCGGGCCGCCCAGGGCCCGCAGCACGCTCAGCACGGCCTCGCCGAGAAGGACCAACGACGGCTCGGCCGGTGCGGGGAGCTCCTCGTCCGACCACGCCGGCACGACCACCCCGAGAGCGGCGCGGAGCCCGGGAGTGTCGGGAACGGGGCGCTCGCCACCGGTGCGCAGCGCCGACAGCAGGGCCTCGGCCAGGGGCCGGTACGGAGCAGGGGCCGGGGACGGCGCGGCCCGCCCCCGCAGCACCGCCATCCCCCGGGAGCGGGCGGCTGCGGCGGCCACCTCCCCCAGGCGGGACTTGCCGACGCCCGCCTCGCCCAACAGCAGCACGGCCTTCCCACCACCGCCGGCGGCCTGCTCGATGGCGGTCACCAGGTGCTCGAGCTCGTCCTCCCGCCCCACCATCACCGGGCAGCGAAGGTCGCGCACGAGCACAGTATCGCCGGGCACCGTTCCCGAGGACATAGCCCCTACCTGGCGGGGAGTATGTCCTAAAAAGAACGGTGCTTACGTGCAAGAGGAGGGTCTGAACGGTGGAACGACGTGTGTGGGGATGGCTCGGCCCGGTCAGCGGCATCTTGTTCGCGGTGCTCCTGGTGGCGGCGCTGGCGACCGGGCCCGGTGATCCCGGTGTCGACCCCGACGACCCTGCCGGGGAGATCGCCGGTCGCCTGGTCGAGCAGAGCGACGACAACAGGGTCTCCTTTGTCCTGTTCGGCCTGGCCCTCTTCTTCTTCATCTGGTTCCTGGGCCATATGCGCGACCGTTTCCACCGGGTCGGCGAAGAGGGCCGGTGGCTGGTGTCGGTCTTCTGGGCCGGGGGCCTTCTGGTTGGCGCCGCCTTCCTCGTGCTGGGCCTGGTCCAGGCCGCGCAGTTCGCCGTCGACGACTACGGGGCCGACGTCCAGGCCGCCAAGGCGCTGTTCGCGCTGGGGTGGAACGCCGCCGCTGTCCTGGGGCCGCCGGTGGCCGCCATGGCGGGCGCCGCAGCGGTGGTGATCCTCAGGTTCGGCGTCCTTCCCACGTGGCTGGGCTGGGTGGCCGTGGTCTCGTTCGTGGCCGCCATCGTGGCGCCCTGGATCCCCGTCTTCGTCCTGTGGGTGCTGCTGGTCTCGGTCGCGCTGCTCGTCGAACACCGGAGGCCGGCACCTGCTGCGGGGGCGCCGTCCGGGTGACGGACGCCGCCGCGGGCCCTCTCAGCCCGTGTTGCGGAGGCCGTTGGCGATCCCGTTCATGGTTAGGAGCAGGTCCTGCCAGATCTCCGGGTCGAGGTCGGAGCCGTCCCGGACGCGGGCCAGCAGCGACACCTGGAGGTGGTTGATCGGGTCGAGGTAGGCGTTGCGCACGTCGAGGGTCCGGCGCAGCACGGGGTAGCGCTCGAGCAGCCGGCTCTGGCCGGTGAGGGCGAGGACCTGCTCCACGGTCCGCTCGTGCTCCTCGGCCACGACCGCGAACAGGTGGCGGAGGGAAGGGTCGACCAGTCGCTCCACGTACCGCCGGGCCATCTGGAGGTCGGTCTTGAACAGCACCATCTCCACGTTCGAGACGAAGGTGCGGAAGAACTCCCACTCCTCGAACATCTCGGCCAGCGCCTGCGACCACCCCCCTGCCGTGGCCCGCTCCAGACCGCTGCCCAACCCGAACCAGCCCGGCACGAGCTGGCGCGACTGGGTCCAGCCGAACACCCAAGGGATGGCCCGGAGCCCTTCCAGGCCGTCCCCGCTTCCACCTGCGCCGCCTGAACCCGGGCGCCGGGCCGGACGAGACCCGATGTTGAGCGCGGCCAGCTCCTCCACCGGTGTCGAGGACCGGAAGTACTCGACCAGGCCGGGGTCCTCCACGAAGCCTCGATAGGCGGCGTGGGCGGCGTCGGACACGAACGCCATCACCTCGTCCCACTGGGCGATCACCTCGGGCGGCAGGCGGGGCTGGCGGCGCAGCAGGGTGGCCTCCACCACGGCGGCCAGGGTCAGCTCCAAGTTGCGGTGGGCGAGGGCTGCCAGGCCGTACTTGTCCGACACGACCTCGCCCTGCTCGGTGATCTTGATGGCGCCGTCGAGGGTGCCGTAGGGCTGGGCGAGGATCGCCTCCCAGGTGGGACCACCGCCCCGGCCGACCGTGCCGCCCCTGCCGTGGAAGAGGCGGAGACGCACGCCGTGGCGCTGGCAGCAGTCCCGCAGTCCCCGCTGGGCCCTGTGGATCTCCCAGAGGGCGGTGGTGATGCCCGCGTCCTTGCTCGAGTCGGAGTAGCCCAGCATCACCTCCTGCACGTCGCCTCGCAGCGCCACCAGTCGGCGGTAGCCAGCGTTGGAGAGCAGCCGGTCGAGGAAGGCGCCGGCGGAGCGGATCTCCTCGAGGGTCTCGAGCAGGGGCACGAACCCGATCCGGGCCACGCCGGCCGGGACGTCGACGAGGCCGGCCTCCCTGGCCAGCACGGCCGCGCCCAGCACGTCGTCGGGCCCCCGGGTCATCGACACCACGTAGCTCTCGATGACGTCGTCGCCGAAGGTGTCGAGGGCCTCCCGGATCATCCGGAACTGCAGCAGAGCGGCCTCGGCCCCGGGAGCGGCGCCCGCCGGTGAGGCGAGCGGACGAGGGCCCCGGAGCTCGGACGATAGCCGCCCGAGCCGCTCGTCCCGGGAGAGCTGCCGGTAGTGCGCTTCTCGGCCATCGAGGCGGTCGAACAGCGCGGCCAGGGCGTCTTGGTTGCGCTCGGCGTGCTCACGTATGTCCATGGTGGCGAGGTTGAGACCGAAGCAGGCCGCCACCCGGAGCACGGTGTCGAGGTGCCCAATGGCGATCAGCTCGCCCGCGTTGTCGAGCAAGGAGGCACGCATCACCTCGAGGTCGTCGAGCAGCTGCTCGGTGCGGGCGTATTCGAGCCCGGGTCGGGCGGGGCCGCCGGCGAGGAGACGGCTCCGGGTGTTCAGTAGCCGCTGGCGGACGTACGAGCACTTGAGCCGGTAGGGCTCCTCTGCGTTCAACCGCTCGTACCGGGCGTACACCTCGGGTAGGGCCTCGCGGTCGGCGGCCAGGCTCTTCTCCAGCTCGGGGGAGATCTCGACCAGTCGGGTCGAGGGGCTCAGGTCGGTGACCAGCGACTCCACCGCGGCCAGGAGGTTGGTCACGGCGCGGTCGCGTTGCAGGCGGAGGACCTCGAGGGTGACCTCCGGCGTCACGCTCGGGTTCCCGTCGCGATCGCCCCCCACCCAGGTCCCGAAGCGCACGGGCCGGGCCCGGGGCGGAAGCTCCACGCCGAGGCGGGCGAGCTGGGACACGAGCTCGTCGAGCAGCTCCGGCAGCACGCCGAAGACCTCGTCCAGGTAGAAGAGGATCGAGCGGGCCTCGTCCACCGGCTCGGGTCGAACCCGCCGCAGCTCGTCGGTCTGCCACATCAAGTCGATGACCCGGGCGATGCGCTGCTCGGTCCGCTCCCTCCGGCCCGCCGGCACGCGGGCGTCGCACCGTTCCTCGAGGAGGGCGGCCACCCGCTGACGCTTGGTCAGGATCGAGCGCCGTACCGCTTCGGTGGGGTGGGCAGTGAGGACGGGCCGCAGCTCGAGGCGGCCGAGGGAGTCGGCGACGTCGTCGGGGCCGACGCCGGCGGCCTCGAGGGCGGACACCGCGGCCTCGAGCGAGCCTTCGGAGCGCTGGGCCAGCTCGTCGGTCCGGTGCACCTGCTCGGCGATGTTGGCCAGGTGGAAGTAGGCTGAGAAGGCCCGGACCAGGAGGCCGGCTCGATCGGCGTCGAGGCCGGACAGTAGGGCGTGGAGGGCGTCGGCGTCCGACGCAGACCCGCCCCGAGCGGACTTGGCGAGGGCCCTCACCTGCTCCACGAGGTCGAGCAGGCCGGGCCCTTCCTGGCGGACGAGACACTCTCCCAGCAGCCGCCCCAGCATGCGGATGTCGCCGCGGAGGGCTTCGTCCGAGCGGTGGAGCTCGCTCACTCGGGAGTCGTCTCCCGGCTTTCGGTCCATTGAGTGAGACGGTACCGGTTGTGGCGCCCGTCTCCGGGACGAGGTGGGACGCTGTGGCCGTGAGCCGCCCCGAGGCGAGGCCGACGACGGCCCGGGACCGGCGCGAGCCGCCGCCGTTCCGGCGCGTCGAGGTCCGCCGGGTCGAGCGCCTGAGCCCCCGCATGGTCCGCGTCACGCTGGCCGGCCCCGAGCTCGAAGGTCTGATCGTCGAGGAACCGGCGGCGAGCGTGCGGCTGCTGCTCCCGTCGCGCCAGTCCGGCGGAGAGGGGGGCGAGCTGGTCATGCCGACCTGGAACGGCAACGAGTTCCTGCTCCCCGACGGCAGGCGGCCGGCGATACGCACCTTCACGCCGCGTCGCTCGGACCCCGAGGCCCTCGAGCTGGACCTCGAGATCGTCGTGCACGGCGGTGGGGTGGCGTCCGACTGGGCCGAGGCGGCCCGGCCCGGCGACCCGGCGGCGGTGTCGGGCCCCGGCCGCGGCTACCGGGTCGACCACCAAGCCCCCGCCTTTCTCCTGGCCGGTGACGAGGCTGCCGTGCCCGCCATCAGCCAGCTGCTCGAGGCACTGCCCTCCCAGAGCGCCGTGCAGGTCCACGTCGAGGTGGCCCGGCCGGACGCCCGGCTCGGCCTGCCCGACCACCCGCGCGCCAGCGTCGAGTGGTGGGACCTGCCCCCCGGCGCGTCCGCAGGAGAGGCTCTCGTAACGGCCATGGGCGGCGCCGACCTCACGCCTGGCATCCGGGTGTGGGTGGCAGGCGAGGCCGCCGCCGTGCAGCGCATCCGCCGGCACCTCTTCGAGGAGCGAGGGCTGCCCCGGTCTCAGGCCTCGGTGCGGGGCTACTGGAAGCACGGCCGCAGCGGCGAGCGGGGCGACGGGGACTGAGCGCGGTCCGCTCGGCGAAGCACTCGAGCGGTCAGCGGCTGTGGCTGCGAAGGCGTCCCAGCACCGGGATCGAGGCGACCTTCTCCTCTGTGAGCTCGTCCCAGCGGATGCCCGGAGACTTCCGGCGGCCCTCGCCGGCCCGGCGGCAGTCGACGACCCGCTCCGGTGTGACGATCAGGTCCAGGGCGAAGTCGTGGGCCGTGACGGGGATGCGACCACGGTCGACGACCTGCGCCTCGTGCACCGTCGTGACCACGACCGTCGACTCTCTGACCAGGCCTGCCTCCCAGGCGATGGCGTACTCGAGGTCGCTGAACCCTCCCCCCTTGCCCAATCGGGCACCGTCACTCGACACCGCCACGCAGCCCACCACGGCGAGGTCGACCGGGTCGAGGTCGGCCACGTCGACGGCGCGGCCGTGCCGGGACGCCCCCTTTATCGAGGCCGCTTGTCGCGCCGGTACGGGCAGCGACGCCGGGTCGAGGACGAGGAACGGCTTATCGGCAGCCAGCCGGGGGGCCGCCATGAAGACCGTCTTGCCGTCCTCCAGCGCTCGTTGGCGTACCGGGAGCTGGGGCGAGTCGGGGTTCGCCTTCACCGTCGCCGCCCTCTCCCATTCGTCGGTGCCCCGCAGCCGTTCGGCGGCTGCCTCTGCGCCCACGAAGTTGGGTATTCGACCCTCCGCCCCCGGGAACCGGGCGACCTTCGTCCCCCGCATCTGAGACCACACCTCGTCGCGCAGGGCGGCCTTGGCGGCGAGGACCGAGGCGTCGCCGCCCGCGTACTGGTCGTGGCGCCGTCCCCCGCCGGCCATCTCGCCGCCGACCCTACCGGCCGCCCGGCGCCCTCGGCGCCCTCGGCAGGACTCGAACCTGCGCACCCGGCTCCGGAGGCCGGTGCTCTATCCGCTGAGCTACGAGGGCTCGCCCGCCATCTTAGGACCCTCCCTCCGGGCGCCAACGGCCCGCGACAGGCTCGGTTTGCACATCCACGGGCGTGATCGGCGCGTCGCGGTGATCAAACCGAGCCGGGGGGTCGCGTCGCTACATGCGCTCGGGGGCCTCTATGCCGAGCAGCTCCAGGCCGGACCGGAGCACCCGGGCGGTCAGGTCGCACAGCGCCAGGCGGGAGCGGCGCTGCTCGGCTGTGTCGGCTCGGAGCACGGGGCAGCGCTCGTAGAACGTGGTGAAGGTGGTGGCCACCCCGAACATGTAGGTGCACAGCCGGTGGGGCTGGAGGAGCTCGGCCGTGGACTGGACCACCTCGTCGAAGGAGAGCAGCTCTAGGGCCAGGGCCCGCTCGGCCGGGTCGTCGACCACCATGCGCTCCGGGCCTGACACGTCCTCACCGGCCCTCCGGAAGATGGAGCGGACCCGGGCGTGGGCGTACTGGAGATAGGGGGCGGTGTTGCCGTCCATGGACAGCATCCGGTCCCAGTCGAACAGGTAGTCCTTGGTCCGGTCGTTGGCCAGGTCGGCGTACTTCACGGCACCGATGCCCACCGCGTTGGCCACGGCGGCGCGCGCCACCACGTCGAGGTCCGAGCTCTTCTCGACCACGATGGCCGCGGCCCGCTCCACGGCCTCGTCCAGCAGGTCGGTGAGCCGTACCGTCTCGCCGCTGCGCGTCTTCAGCATCTTGCGGTCCGCCCCGAGCACCGAGCCGAAGGCCACGTGCTCGGCCCGGGCCGGAGGCACCAGCCATCCCGCCTGAGCGGCGGTGGCGAACACCATGCCCAGGTGCTGGGCCTGAGGGGCCCCCACCACGTACACCAGCCGGGTGGCGCCCAGGTGCAGGACCCGGTACCGCACGGCGGCCAGGTCGGTGGCGGCATAGCCGTAGCCGCCGTCGCTCTTGCGCACGATGAGGGGCAGGGGCTCCCCGTCCCGGCCCGAGAAGCCTGGCGGGAACGCGCACAGGGCCCCTTGGTCCTCCCAGGCCACGCCCTTGGCCTCCAACTCGGCGGCCACGTCGTCGAGCATGGGGTTGTAGAAGCTCTCCGGGCAGAGGTCCGCTTCGCCGAGCCTGACGCCCAGGCGGTCGTAGACCGAGGAGAAGTAGCGCGTGGACTCGTCCACGAGCAGCCGCCACGACGCCAGGGTCGCCGGGTCGCCGCTCTGGAGGGCCACCACCCGGCGCCGCGCTCGCTCGGCGAAGTCTGGGTCGTTCGAGAACTTGGACTGGGCCTGGCGGTAGAAGCCGGTGAGGTCGCCCACCGAGAGCTCTTGGGCTGCCGCTTCGGTACCAAGGTCCACCATGTGCTCGATGAGCATGCCGAAGGGCGTCCCCCAGTCGCCCAGGTGGTTCTGGCGGACGACCTGGTGGCCCACCATCTCGAGGACACGGGCCAGGGCGTCGCCGATGATGGTGCTGCGCAGGTGGCCGACGTGCATCTCCTTGGCCACGTTCGGCGCCGAGTAGTCGACCACGACCTTCTCCGGTGCGGGGGACCGCGTCACACCCAGGCGCTCGTCAGCGGCCGTGGCGGCCAGCTCCTCGCCCAGGTAGTCGCCCCGCAGGGTGAGGTTGACGAACCCGGGCCCGGCCACCTCGACGCGGGCGCACACGTCGTCTACCCGCAGGTGCTGGACCAGGGCGGCGGCCACCTCTCCGGGTACCGACCCCAACTGCTTGGCCAGGCTCATGGCCACGTTGGCCTGGTAGTCGCCGAAGCGCTCCTGCTGTGACCGCCGGAGCAGCGGGTCCCTGCCCGCCTGCTGCTCACCGAAGGCGGCGACGATGGCCTCGTCGAAGCGGGCCCGCAGGGTGAGGCGGGGATCGGCCATGGCGGCTCATGGTCGGTGGCGGTAAAGCTTCCGTCAAACGAGGCGGGGACCGCCCCGCGCCTCGGCGACTCTGCCACGTTCTGGGGTCCGACCGCCCGGCGTTAGCCTCCAGGGCCTTGACCCCGCTTCCCCGTCACCTGCTGCCGGTCACGGCCGGGGTCACACCCGAAGGCCACCTCACGGTAGGGAGCCTGGACGTGGTGGACCTGGCCGAGGAGCACGGCACGCCGCTGTTCGTATACGACGAGGCCCACCTGCGCCGGCGCTGTCAGGAGGCAGTGGCTGCCTTCGGCGAGGGGGTCGCCTACGCGTGCAAGGCCTTCCTGTGCCGGGCCATGGCGGGCCTGGCCCACGAGGAGGGCATGTGGCTCGACGTGGCCACCGGCGGGGAGATGCACGTGGCGTTGGCAGCGGGCGTGCCCGCCGAGCGCCTCGTGCTCCACGGGAACAACAAGTCGGTCGAGGAGCTGTCCCGGGCCCTGCGGATGGGTGTGGGGAGGATCGTGGTGGACTCCTTCGACGAGGTCGAGCGCCTCGAGGGCCTGGCCGGCGCCGGCTTCCCCCGTCCTCGGGTCCTGGTGCGCATCACGCCCGGCATCGAGGCCCACACGCATGAGTACGTGCGCACGGGCCAGGAGGACTCCAAGTTCGGCTTCACCGTGTCCACCGGCATGGCGGCCGAGGCGGTTCGCCGGCTGCGGTCGTCCGGGGCGGTGGACCTGATCGGAGTCCACGCCCACATCGGCAGCCAGGTCTTCCTGCTGTCGTCGTTCGTGAAGGCGGTCGAGGTCATAGCCGAGTTCTTCGTTCCCCTCGGCCTCCCCGAGCTGTGCCTGGGCGGTGGCCTCGGCGTGGCCTACGTGGCCGGGGAGGAGGCGCCGAGCATCGAGGAGTGGGCCCGTACCGTGAGGGAGGCGTGCGCCGCGGCCGGCGTCCCCGACGGAACCCGCATCACCGCCGAGCCGGGACGGGCCATCACCGCCACCGCCGGACTCACCCTGTACCGGGTGGGGACGGTCAAGGACCTTCCGGGCGTACGCACCTACGTGGCCGTGGACGGGGGCATGAGCGACAATCCCCGGCCCGTGCTCTACGGCAGTGGCTACGAGGCCTTCCTGCCCCGAGCCGCGGAGGCGGAGCGGCCCCGGATGGCGACGGTGGTGGGCAAGCACTGCGAGTCCGGAGACTTCGTGGTGCGCGACGCCTGCCTGCCTGCCGACGTGGCCGTGGGCGACGTCCTGGCCACGCCCGTCACCGGGGCATACGGCCACTCCATGGCCTCCAACTACAACAAGGTGCCACGGCCGCCGGTGCTGTTCGTGGGCGACGGCGCGGCCCGCGTGGTCGTGCGGCGGGAAATCTACGAGGACTTGTTGCGGCTGGACACCTGATCCAGGCGTTACCGTCTTGAGGGTGGAGAACCCGGCGCAGGTGCGGGTCGGCGTGCTCGGCTGCGGCAACGTGGGCGGAGCCCTGGTGCGGCTGTTGACCGCCGAGGCCCCGGACCTGGCGGCGCGCACGGGCCTGGACCTCGAGGTGGTCCAGGTGGCGGTGCGCAACCTGGGCAAGCAGCGCCTGGCTGAGCTGCCCGAGGAGCGCCTGACCCACGACGCCGAGGCGGTGGTCACCAGCCCCGGGGTGGACGTGGTGGTCGAGGTGATCGGAGGCGTGGAGCCGGCCCGCGGCCTGGTGGTGGCCGCCCTGAAGAGCGGCAAGCCGGTCGTCACGGCCAACAAGGAGCTGATCGCCAACGTAGGCGCCGAGCTGTTCGAGGCGGCGGCCGCGGCCGGGGTGGACCTGTTGTACGAGGCGGCGGTGGCCGGAGGCATTCCCCTCATCCGCCTGTTGAGGGAGTCCCTGGCGGGGGAGCGCATCACCAGGGTGACGGGCATCGTCAACGGCACCACCAACTACATCCTCACCCGGATGACCGAGGAAGGAGCGACCTACGCCGAGGCATTGGGCGAGGCCCAGGGCCTGGGCTACGCCGAGCGGGATCCCACCGCCGACGTGGAGGGCTTCGACGCCTCCGCCAAGGCCGCCATAGTGGCCAGCATCGCCTTCGGGGTGAAGGTAGTGGCCGGCGACGTGTACCGGGAGGGCATCAGCGGGGTGTCGGCCGACGACATCGCCGTGGCCCGGCGCCTCGGCTACGTGATCAAGCTGCTGGCCGTCGCCGAGCGGTCCGGCGACGAGGTGTCCGTCAGGGTCCACCCGGCCATGGTCCCCGACGCCCACCCGCTGGCCGCCGTTCGGGACTCGTTCAACGCCATCTTCATCGAGGGCGAGGCGGTGGGCGAGCTCATGCTCTACGGCAGGGGAGCGGGAGGGATGCCGACGGCCAGCGCCGTGCTGGGGGACCTGATCGACGCCGCTCACAACCTGAGGGCCGGAGGCAGCGGCCGCACCGCCACGCTGGGCCGGGCCGCCGTTCGCCCCATCGACGAGCTGGTGTCGGAGTACTACCTGAACATCGACGTCGTCGACCGCCCCGGCGTGCTGGCCACGGTGGCCACCGTGTTCGGCGAGCACGCCGTCTCGATCCGCTCCATGGAGCAGGAGGGCCTAGGGGAAGAGGCCCGGCTCGTGTTCATCACCCACGACGCCCGAGAGCGTGACGTGCAGAGCACGCTCCACGACCTGCGCCAGCTCGACGTGGTGAAGCGCATCGGGTCCCTCCTCCGGGTACTGGGACCGTCCCTGACGTGAGCGCCTGGCCGGGCGTCATCGAGCAGTACCGGGGCCTTCTCCCCGTGAGCGGGGACACCCCGGTGGTGACGCTGCACGAGGGCGGCACTCCGCTGCTGCCCGCACCCCGGCTGAGCGAGCGGGTGGGGGCCAGCGTGTGGCTCAAGTACGAAGGCTTGAACCCCACCGGGTCGTTCAAGGACCGCGGCATGACCCTTGCCATCTCCAAGGCGGCCGAGGATGGGGTGAAGGCCGTGATCTGCGCCTCCACCGGCAACACCTCCGCCTCCGGTGCCGCCTATGCCGCTCGGGCCGGGCTCACCTGCGCCGTGCTCATACCCGAGGGCTACATCGCGCTGGGGAAGCTGGCCCAGGCCCTGATCCACGGAGCCCGGGTCCTGCAGGTGCGGGGAAACTTCGACCAGGCCCTCGAGATCGTGCGCGACCTCGGCGAGCAGGCCGCCTTCACGGTGGTCAACTCCGTCAACCCCTTCCGCATCGAGGGCCAGAAGACGGCGGCCTTCGAGGTGGTGGACGTCCTGGGCGAGGCTCCCGACGTGCTGTGCATCCCGGTGGGCAACGCCGGCAACATCACCGCCTACTGGAAGGGCTACCTCGAGTACCGCGAGGTGGGCCGCTCCTCGAAGCTGCCCGTCATGCTCGGCTTCCAGGCCGCGGGGGCGGCCCCCATCGTCGAGGGCCGCCCTGTCGAGCACCCCGAGACGGTTGCGACGGCGATCCGCATCGGGCGGCCGGCGTCGTGGTACGGGGCCACCGCCGCGGCCAGGGAGTCCGGGGGGGCCATCACCGCCGTCACCGACGACGAGATCCTCGACGCCTACCGGTTCCTGGCCGCCATGGAGTCGGTGTTCTGCGAGCCCGCCTCGGCGGCGTCGGTGGCCGGTCTCCTCAAGGTCGGCGTGCCCGAGGACTCGACGGTGGTCTGCGTCCTCACCGGACACGGGCTGAAGGATCCCGACGTCGCCGTGGGCCAGATTCCTGTCCCCACGCCCGTGGACGCCGATCACCACGCCATCCGGGCGGAGCTCGGCCTCTGACGGGAGTGGCCAATCAGGAGTAGCGGGTCACGAAGCCGCGGCGCCGGAAGGTCCGCAGCATGCGCAGGGCCAGGGCCAAGGTGGCCGGTACCAGCACGATCAGCTCGAGCACTGACACGCCGATCCTCTGCCAGGGCAGGGGGTCGCCGTCCAGCAGGGCTCGGGCCGCCTCGAAGGCATGGGTCGACGGCAGTAGCGCGCCGACGGGCTGGAGCACGGCGGGCATGGCGTCGACCGGGTAGAAGGCACCCGACAGGGCGACGACGATGAACAGCAGCCCCCACGCCAGGATCTCGGCGCCGTGCCCGAAGCGCAGGACCAGGGCGATCACCACCAGCGAGACGCACCAGCCCACCGTCATGAGGACGGCGACGACGGGCAGCAGCCCCAGTCCGGCGCTGGTGACGTCGAAGGCGTAGAGCGCGGCCGCCGCCACGGCGACCGCGCCCATGCCGAGGGCCAGCTTGCCCAGGCCCACCAGGGCCACGCCGGCCAGGTACTCGCCTTCCCGCAGGGGCGTGACCATGAGGTTCAGCAGGTTCCGGGACCACGTCTCCTCGAGGAACCCGGTGGCCACGGCGATGTTGGCCTGGTACAGCACGTGCATCAGCAGGATTCCCGACAGCATGTATGCGGCACCGGCGCGAGAGGCGCCTCCCTGCTGGTCCACGAACCGGCCGATCGAGCCCCAGATGACGGTGTCCACGGCGGGCCACACCACCACGTCGAACCAGCGGTGGGGGGCGCGCTTCTGGACGTAGGCGTGGCGGCGGACGACGGCGCCGACCCGCTTGAGGTCGAGGGCGGGCATCAGGCGTCCTCGGAGGCCAGGTGCAAGAAGACGTCCTCGAGGCTGGAGCGGCCGAAGTGGGCCGCCACCGCGGCCGGTGCCCCGTCGGCGGCTACGCGTCCGGCCGTCATGAAGACCACCCGCTTGCAGATGCGCTCGACCTCGCTCATGTTGTGGCTCGTCACCAGCAGGGCGGCGCCGTCCTCGGAGCACACCCGCTCGAGCCCGGACCGGACGCGGTGGGCCACGTCGGGGTCGAGCGAGGCGGTGGGCTCGTCCAGCACCAGCAGCCGGGGGTGGTGCAGCGTTGCCTTGACGATGCCCACCAGCGTTCGCTGACCGGAGGAGAGCTCGGTGCCCATGGCCTCGGCCAGGCCCGACACGGCGAAGCGGTCCAGTCCCTCTTCCACGCAGGCACGGGCGTCGGTCATGC
>JALYHE010000174.1 GCA_030776705.1 Actinomycetota bacterium
GGGGAGGACGCAGGAGGCGGGGGCGACTTCGGTGGGGGCGACTTCGGTGGTGGCGACTTCGGTGGTGGCGACTTCGGTGGTGGCGACTTCGGCGGCGGCGACTTCGGCGGCGGGGGGGACTTCTGATGGTCGGCAAACTTCTGATGGTCGGCAACACGGTGAGGGGCTGAAGTGGGCTCCAACCAGGCAGTGGTGGGACCGGTCCCCGAGGGAAAGGAACCCGAGGACTACGACAGGGTCCGCCGCCGGGTCCTGTGGAGCATGCCCTACGGGCTCTACGTGGTGGGCAGCCGGGCCGGCGACCGGTACAACCTGATGACCCTCAACTGGGTCACCCAGCTCTCCTTCGAGCCCAAGCTCTTGGGCATCGGCGTGGAGCTCGAGGCGCTGACCCGTCAGCTCGTCGCCGAGGGCGGCGCCTTCAGCCTCTGCTTCGTGGACCGCGAGGACCGGGCCATGGTCCGCAAGTTCACCAAGCCTGTGGACTTCGACGTCAGCGCCAGGACGGCGAACGGCTTCCCCTACCACGAAGGCCGAACCGGCGTACCGATCCTCGACCAGGCCATGGCGTACGTGGAGTGCCAGGTGACCCAGCACCTCGACGTCGGCAGCCACACCCTTTTCGTGGGCGAGGTGGTCGACGCCGCCTTCCAGAAGCCCGAGGACACGCCGGTCCTCCGCATGGAGGACACCCGCATGAGCTACGGCGGCTGACGCCTGGCCTACGGCGCAAGTACCAGCGCCGCCGAAGGGCGCACCGAGCCCGAGTAGCCGGCGCCTTCTCCCTCGCCGTCGCTGGCCACCTCGACGGACCAGCGGCCTGGCACGGTCACCTCGACGGCGTCATCGGTGAAGTTCACGATCACCGTGCGGCGGTCTTCGTCCCTGGCCCGCTCGTAGGCCAGGACGCCGGGCGGTGACGGCAGGGGCGACCAGGAGCCCAGCTGCAGGGCGGGGGAGGCCCGGCGGCAGGCCAGCAGCCGCCTGTACAGGTGAAGGGCCGAAGCGGGGTCGGCCCTCATGGACTCCACGTTGCGGACCTCGGGCTCGGGGGGCCACGGCAGCCAGGGGGGCTGGGGGCCGGGCCAGCCGTGGCCGTTCGACGCGTCCCAGGGGATGGGCGCCCGGGAGCCGTCCCGGCCGCCGGGGTCCACCCGGCGCTCGGGGGGCACGGCCGCGTCCTCGAGGGCCAGCTCCTCCCCGGCGTAGAGGAACGGGGTCCCCCGTAGGGTCGTCAGCAGGACGGCCGCGGCCCGGGCCCGCCCCTCCGAGCCGTACCGGGTGCGGTGACGGGGGTTGTCGTGGTTGGACAGCACCCAGGTGGGCCAGGCCCGGCGGGGCTCCAGCTCCTCGACCACCCGGTCGATTCGTCGTCGCCAGGCCGAGGCGTCCCACGGGGCGTACAGAGGGGGGAAGTTGAAGGCCAGGTGCAGCTCGTCGCTATCTCCGTAGTAGCGCGCCACCCGGCGAGTGGAGAGGAGGTACACCTCGCCCACCAGCACCCTGTCGCCGGGGTAGGCGTCCACCAGCCGTCGCAGGTCGCGGAGGATGGCGTGGGTGGACTCGTGGTCGTTCTGGCTGGACCACGGCAGGTGTGCCACGTCGGGGGGAGCGTCGGGCAGCTCGGGGTCCTTGCCCAGCCCGTGCACCACGTCCACGCGAAAGCCGTCCACCCCCCGGTCCAGCCAGAAGCGCAGGACGCCGTGCATGGCCTCCACGACCTCGGGGTCGGCCCAGTTCAGGTCGGGTTGCTCGGGAAGGAACAGGTGGAGGTAGTACTGCCCGGTGGCCTCGTCGAAGCTCCAGGCGCTCTCGTCCTGGCCGAAGGCCGCCCTCCAGTTGTTGGGCCGGTCCCGCCACACGTACCAGTCCCGCTTGGCCGAGTCGCGAGCGGAGCGCGACTCCACGAACCAGGGGTGGCGGTCGCTGGTGTGGTTCGGCACCCAGTCCACCAGCACCCGCAACCCGCGGTCGTGGGCCTCCCCGAGGAGGCGGTCGAAGTCGTCGAGCGTCCCGAAGAGGGGGTCGACGTCGCAGTGGTCGGAGACGTCGTAGCCGAAGTCGGCCATGGGTGAGCGGTAGAACGGGGACACCCACACGGCGTCGACCCCGAGCCAGCACAGGTGGTCGAGGTGCCGGCGGATGCCCTCGAGGTCTCCCACCCCGTCACCGTCGGAGTCGGCGAAGGACCGGGGGTAGATCTGGTAGACGACGGCCGACTGCCACCACGGCTCGCCCGTCGTGGCCTCGGCGGTCGGGGCCGTGGCGGTCAGCGGTGGCCCACCCTCAGACCGCCTGGGCCTCCCGGTCGCGGATGGACGAGAGGGAGGCCATGGCCGGGCTGGCCTCGCCGAGCCCTGTGATGGCCTCGAGCTCGGCCGCCGTGAGTGTCTCCCGCTCGGCCAGGGCGTCGGCGATGGCGCTGAGGCGCCCGGCGTTGTCGCGCAGGATGACCCGCCCGGCGTGCTCGGCGCGGGCCAGCAGCTCCCCGATCTCCTGGCCTCCCGGCGACCAGCGGACACGGGAGCTGTCGTCGCCGCCTCCGGCCAGGTCGAACCGTCCCGTCATGGCCCACCGCTCCACCATGTGTCGAGCCAGCTGGGCGGCGTGGTCGAGGTCGTCCTCGGCCCGGGTGCTGGGCTCGCCGAAGGTGTTGAGCTCGGCCGCCCGGCCCCCGAGCAGGACGATCATCCGGGCCATGAGCTCCCGCTTGGTGAGCGTCTCCCGGTCGTCGGCCGTGGTCCACACGGAGCGGCCGAACCCGCCGGTCCGCTGCATGATGGACACGCGCGGCGGCGGCTTCATGCCGATCACGAGCAGCGACAACAACGAGTGCCCGGCCTCGTGGACGGCTACGAGGGTCTTCTCCTCCTCGTCCATGAGGCGCGACGCCCGCATGCCGGAGAGCACCCGGGTCCCCGCCTCCTCCACGTCCTCGGGCGGGATCCTGCTGCGGTGCCGGCGGGCCGCCAGCAGCGAGGCTTCGTTCACCAGGTTGGCCAGCTCGGCGGCGGTGAGACCGGCCGTGGTGGCCGCGACCTCGGCCCAGTCCACGCGGGACGAGAACGGGCGCCGGCTGGCGTGGAGCCGGAGCACCCGCTCCCGGCTCTCCCGGTCAGGGGGGTCGATCTGGATCCTGCGGTCGAAACGCCCCGGCCGCAGCAGCGCCGTGTCGATCAGCTCCGGGCGGTTGGTGGCTCCCAGGACCAGCACCCCCGAGGAGCCGACGAAGCCGTCGAGCTCCACGAGGAGCTGGTTGAGCGTGTGGTCGAACTCCCGGCCGCCCGAGGCGTCGGCGTCGCGCTTACGGCCGATGGCGTCGAGCTCGTCGATGAAGACGATGCAAGGGGCGTTCCGCTTGGCCTCCTCGAAGAGCTGGCGCACGCGGGCTGCCCCGAGGCCCACGAACTGCTCCACGAAGCCGGCTGCCGACGCCGAGTAGAAGGGCACGCCCGTCTCGCCCGCCAGGGCGCGGGCCAGCAGGGTCTTGCCGCACCCCGGAGGGCCGAAGAGCAGCACCCCTCGGGGCATCTCGGCGCCCAGGGAGCGGTATCGCTCCGGCTGCGACAGGTACTCGGCCACCTCCCGGAGCTCGGCCATGGGCTCGTCCAGACCGGCCACGTCGGAGAACTTCACGGCCGGGTGGGACGCCTCGATGGGCCTGGGGACCGGGGTAGGCACCGGGCCGGCCGGCGGGGGCGCCGTGGGGCCGGTCCCGGGGACCGGCGGGGCCGTGCCCTTGGTCCGCTTGGGGCGGGTGAGGCGGAACGCCAGCAGCGTCACGCCGATGATGGCGCCGACGGAGAGTAGGAACTCCGGGCGCAGCAGGATGTCCTTCGGTTCGATCAAGTGCGTCCCATCCGTGAGGATTGCCAGGTTGCCGCCAGCCTGGGGCAGAGAGGTTAGTTGGCTCGTGCGGATCGACCCACTCGGAGTCGACGGGCGGCGGGTCAGCCCTTGGGGCGCAGGTCCACGCGGAGGGTCAGGATCCCGTCCTCGAGGCTTCCCTCGGCGTCGCCCAGCATGGCGAAGTCCATGTAGTCGACCTTCGACTGCTCGATGAAGCGCTTCCGCTCCGGACCCTCTACCGGGGGCACGCCCCGGCTGCGCACCGCCTGGGCCCGCTCACGGAAGCGCCGGATCATGGCCTGCACGTCGAAGTCCCCAGCCGAGCCCTCAGCCACCGCTGAAGACCCTACCGCCCCTGTTGGTAGAGTGGACCGGTCCAGACGGCTTCTGTCGAGTCGGGGGAGCGGTACGTGAAAAAGGGTCGGCACCGGCGCTTCGAGGAAGCTCGAGCCTTCAAGCTGCGCACCACCGAGCTGTCGCCCGACCCGTGCCCCGAGTGCGGCGCCGAGCCCGACGACGAGCACGCCTCCTGGTGCCTGGCTACGGCCGACGACGTAGAGGGCGAGGCGAGGGACTCGCTCTGACCGGCCACGTCCCGGGTCGGGGGTCGGCGCGGGACGGGCCCAGGAAGGCCTCCACGAGGGGGCGGCGTTGGCCCGAGCCCTCGAGCCGGGTCCTGGGGGCGGTCGTGGCCTTGCTCCTCCTGGCCTCCACGCTGGCCCTGGTCGCCCACGACCCGCCCAGCCCCGCGCCTCCCGCTCCTGCACCGGTCGACGAAGGGCTGTCGGCGCGGGCTCTCGAGGACCTCGCCGCCAGCGGCATGATCCCGGGGGAGCCGTCGCCCGACGCGGGTGGGGAGGGCGACGCCCCACCGGGGACGGAGGCACCAGCGGCGACACCGAAGCCGGGTGAGACTCGGCCCGCCCGGCCGCCGCTGGGCGGCCCGGCCGGCGTCGACGCCTACCGGGGGCTCGGCACGTGGGTCGACGTCTACGACTGGACCCGCACGTACGCCAGGCAACAGCCCCGGGTGCTGCCCGCCGACGTGGACCGCATGGCCGCCCTCGGCGTGCAGACGCTGTACATCCAGGCCTCCAAGCACGACGCGCCCGGGGACCTGGTCGAGCCCGAGCTGCTGGCCGAGTGGATCCAGCGGGCCCGGAGCCGAGGCATCCGCGTGGTGGCCTGGTACCTGCCCACCCTCGTCGACCCGGCGCGGGACCTGGCCCGGATGATGGCCATCGCCGGGCTGCCCGTCGACGGGCTGGCCGTGGACATCGAGGCCAAGGACGTCTCGTTGCTGGGAGAGCGCAACCGCCGTCTGGTCGCCTTCAGCGCCAGCCTGCGCCGGGCCCTCCCCGGTCGCGTCATCGGCGGCATCGTCCTGCCCCCCGTGGTGCTCGACGTCGTCAACGCGCTGTACTGGCCCTCGTTCCCCTACAGGCAGCTCGCGCCCTACTACGACGTGTGGATGACCATGGGCTACTGGACCGTCCGCCCTCCGGCCTCGGCCTTCCGCGACGCCCACCGCTACACCAGTGAGAACGTGTCCCGCCTGCGCTCCCACTTGGGCCTGCCCAACGCCCCGGTGCACCCCATCGGGGGCATCGGCGACCGCTCCACGGTGGCCGACGTGGCCCGGTACCGCCAGGCGGCCATCGAGTCGGGGAGCATCGGCGGCAGCCTCTACGACTGGCGCACCACCCGGCTCGAGCTGTGGGCGCCCATGCAGGGCCTGCGGGCCTGAGCCCGGCCCTCGTCAGCAGCGCCCTAGCGTCGGCGCACCTCGGGGTGGGGAAGGATCACGCCCGATGACGATCGCTCCCGCAGGTACTCGACCAGCATGGCGTACACGGGCTCTCCGACCAGCTCGACCAGCTCCTCGCCCATCTCCTCGTAGACGGGTCGATGGCCCACGAAGGCCTCGGGTGACTGGGTGCACCACCAGTGGAACTCGAACCCGCCCGGGCCCCAGTCCTTGCGGTCCCACTGGCGGACGGTGGACGTGATGTGACCGTCGTCGCCCTCGACGTCCTCGCGGCGCAGCGGGACTTGCCAGCACACGTTGGGCTTGAGGTCGAGGGGCCGCTCGCCTCGCCTCAGGGCGGCGACGTGCAGGGCGCAACCCGCCCCGCCTTCGAAGCCGTCCCGGTTGAGGAAGATGCAGGCGTCCTGCACCATGCGCGTCACGGTCTCACCGCCAGGCGTCGTCTTGGCGATGCCCCGGCGCAGGCCCTGCCTGCGGAACTGCCAGTCCTCTTCGGTGAGAGTGGCGGCCGCGGCCTCGACCCGAGCCACGTCCTCCTCGTCCGTGAAGTGGGCCCCGTACGAGCAGCACCCGAGCACCAGCTCCGGCGCCGGCTCGGTGAGCACCCCCAGGCACCCCCGGCCGAAGATGCACGTCCACGGGCTGGTCAGGAAGGTGACGTCGAAGACCCAGGTGCGCTCCTCGTCCGGGTCGTCGAAGCTGACCCACTCGTGCGCGTCTTCCGGAGCCCGAGGCGCCTCGGTCGTCTCAGGCATGTGACCGGGAGACCTCCCTCCACAGCTCACCGGCGGCGAGCAGCCCCTTCCAGAACTGGTCCAGCACCATGCGCTCGTTGGGCGCGTGGTAGTGGTCGTCGGGGAGGCCCACGCCGAGGTACAGCACCGGGGCGTCCAGCACGCGGCCCAGCGCCTCTTGGGGCCCGCTTCCACCCTCGCGGGTGAACAGCGGCGCCTGCCCCCACACCCGCTCCATGGCGGCGCACAGGGCGGCCATGGCCGGGTGGTCGACAGGCGTCAGGGCCGGGGCCACCCCGCCTATCTGCTCGACGCTCACGGCCACGCCGTCGGGAACCTGCCCGTCGAGCCAGCGACGGAAGGCGTCGGCGACACGCCGCGGTTCCTGGTCGGGCACCAGCCGGAAGGTCACCTTGGCATTGGCACGACCGGGGACCACCGTCTTGATCCCCCGCCCGGAGTAGCCGGCGCTCATGCCCACCACGTCGCACGTCGGACGGGTCCAGACCCGCTCCAACGTGGACCGCCCGGCCTCGCCCTCCAGCCGGGCCACTCCCGCCTTTTGCTTCCACTCCTCCTCGTCGAAGGGCAGGACGTCGATGGAGGCCTGCTCGGCCGGACTGAGGGGACGCACGTCGTCGTAGAAGCCGGGAACGGTCACCCGGCCCTCGTCGTCGTGCAGCGAGGAGACGAGGTCGGCCACGACGTGGGCCGAGTTGGGCACCGCCCCTCCGAAGCTGCCCGAATGCAGGTCGCCGTCGCCGGTCCTGACCTCCACGTCGAAGGCCACCAGTCCCCGCATGCCCACGCACACCGACGGCACGTCAGGTCCCCACATGGTGGTGTCCGACACCACCACCACGTCACAGCGCAGCCGGTCCGCCTCGTGGGCGAGGAGCTGCTCGAAGTGGGGGCTGCCCACCTCCTCCTCGCCCTCGATGAGGAACTTGAGGTTGACGGGCAGGCGGCCCTGGCCCTGCAGCCATCCCCGCGCCGCCTCGATCTGGAAGAGGATCTGGCCCTTGTCGTCGACGGCGCCCCGACCTCGGCACTCGTCGTCGACCACCACGGGCTCGAAGGGCGGCGAGCTCCACTCCTCGAGGGGTTCCACGGGCTGTACGTCGTGGTGGCCGTACACCACCACGGTGGGGGCCGCCGGGCCGGCGTGGAGCCAGTCGGCGTAGACGGCGGGTGCCCCTCCCGTCTCGACCACCCCGACGTTCTCGAGGCCGGCGGCGTGGAGCAAGGCGGCGGCGAACTCAGCCGAGCGCCGAACGTCGGCCTGGTGCCTGGCCTGGGCGGAGATGGACGGTATCCGCACCCAGTCGAGGAGGGTGGCGAGGATGCGGTCGGCCTCCGCCTCGGCGTATCCCGCCAGCAGCAGTGCTTCTTCCACCCCGACGAGGCTAGTTCTGGCCGCCCCGCCTACAGTCCTGCCCTCGCCGAGCGACGGCAAGGGGGACCGTGGACGATACCGAGGAGATCCGCCACCGGCTCGAGGGGATCGCCGAGGAGCTGGCCGACCTGGCGTTGGCTCGACTTCACCAGGCGGTGGAGGTGGGTGAGGCCGACCCCGCCGAGGAGCGGCGCATCACCCGGGCCCGCCGCGCCGTGGAGAAGGCGGCCCAGCTGCTGCGGCCACCCACCGCAGACGGGTGACCGTGGTGGCTCTGGGGGTCGGCCGCGTTCAGCCCACGAGCTGGCCGGAGCGCAGCAGCTCCAGAGCCAGGCTGACGCCGAACACGACAGTCTCGTTGCGAGTCGCCCCCGCCCTGGTGACGAGGAGGTCCATCCCCCCGGCTCTTCCGGGGTTGCGGCTGGCCAGGGCCAGCACCCGCCCGTCGGTGTCGACCACGTGGATGCCGGTGGGACCGTCGGACCGCACGGCCATCATCACCCGGTCGTAGCTGTCCCTGACCAGGCCGTAGCCGCTGGACGCGTCGGCGTCGGCGGGGATGAACGTGGCCACCGCACGGTGACGGTGGTCAACCATGGCTACCCGGGTGCGTTCCTCGTGCACGATGCCTATCAAGGTGACGGCGACCCTGCCGCTGTCGGCGTCGATCACGTCCCAGGAGCCGTTCCGGCAGACGGCGGTGACGATGGTCTCGTCGTCCATGGCCCAGCGGTAGCCCCCGGCATGGCGCTCGAGCCGGTACGACGCTGGCCCCTGGTTGGGGAAGGGGTGGGAGCACAGCGCGCAGGCCAGCGTGCTCGAAGGGGCAGGGAGTCCACATGCCGTACAGGTCTTCACCAACCAGGCATCGACCTGGGCGGAGGTGCGCTTGAGAGACGATTGAGGCGGTCGATGAGCTGGCGGAGCCGGCCGTGGCTGGCCCTGTCGAAGCGCAGCCTGACCCGGGCCAGCCCGAGGTGGTCGTCGTCCGCGACCTCCTCGGGCAGGGGGCCCGACAGCTCCAGTCCGCCGCCGGCGCAGATGTCGGCGAACTCCTCGCCGAGGGCGGCGAGCTCGTCCTCCCCCGGGGTGGAGCGGAGACGCAGCACGAGATGGTCGGCCACGTAGCGGAGGGAGTGGTAGTTGCGGTAGAAGCCGAGGATCTCCTCGGCCGCCTCCCGGGCGTCGTCGGTGCGGCGGTAGAGGGACCGGTCAGCGGGCCCGATGAGCCCCCGGGCCGCCACCTCCTCGGAGACGAAGCGGTCCAGGGCCTCCCAGTACGTGCCGCCCGTCACCTCGAGGAGGACGATGGGCGCGGGCTGGGCCTTGCCCGTCTGCACCAGGGTGAGCAGCTCCAGGGCCTCGTCCAGGGTCCCGAAGCCGCCGGGGAGGATGGCGAAGCCGGCCGACTCCTTGAGGAGCATCAGCTTGCGGGTGAAGAAGTACTTCATGTCGACCCGCTTCGGGTCCCCGGCGAGGAACGGGTTGGTCTGCTCGAACGGCAGGCGGATGTTGACGCCGAACGAGCGCTCCCGCCCCGCCCCCTCCATCCCCGCCGCCATGATGCCGGGGCCTCCTCCCGTCACCACCATCCACCCCGCCCCTGCCAGCAGGGACGCCAGCTCCCGGGCCTGGTGGTAGAGCGGGTCGTCGGGCCGGGCCCGGGCCGAGCCGAAGATGGTGGCCTTCGGAACCTGGCGGTAGGGGGCGAAGACCCGGAACGCCCGGCGCATCTCCCGGAGGGCGGAGCTCGTGATCTTGAGGTCCAGGCGGTCGACGTCGTCGGAGGCCAGGCCCACGGCCGTGACCAGGATCTCGAAGAGGTGCGCCCGGTGGTTCGGTGGTGCGCCGGCGAGGTCCAGCATCTCGGTGATGCGCCGGTCCAGCTCGGGATGACCGGTGCGGTAGCGGCGGCGTCGCCTGGACGCCCGCCCCGCCTCGGGGCTGGTGGTCACGACCGGGCGGCGACGCGCCCGTACAGCGTGGTGCGCTGCTCGAGGGGACGGCCGAGGGGCTCGGTGACGGCTCGGAACGCCGCTTCGTCCATGGCCTGACCGTGGGCGGCGCCGGCGGCGCGGGAGATGTTCTCGTCCATGAGGGTGCCGCCCAGGTCGTTGGCCCCGGACAGGAGGGCCTGGCGGGCGCCGTCGACGCCCATCTTGACCCACGACACCTGCACGTTCGGGATCCAGCCGTGGTAGGCGATGCGGGCCACGGCATGAACCAGCAAGGCCTCCCGGAAGGTGGGGCCACGGCGGCTCTTGCCCTGGAGGTAGATGGGGGCGGCCATGTGGACGAAGGGCAGGGGCACGAACTCGGTGAAGCCGCCCGTCTCCTTCTGGAGAGCCCGGGTGCTCACCAGGTGACGGGCCCAGTGAAGCGGCCGCTCGACGGAGCCGAACATCATGGTGACGTTGGAGCGGAGGCCGACGGCGTGGGCGGTCCGGTGGGCCTCGAGCCACTCGTCGGTGCTCACCTTGTCGGGGCACAGCTCGGCCCGGACCTCGTCGTCCAGGATCTCGGCGGCGGTGCCGGGGAGGCTCCTGAGCCCGGCTTCCATCAGCCGGGCCAGGTACTCCCGCAGGGGCACGCCCAGGCGCCTGGCTCCCTCGGTGACCTCGAGGGCGGTGAACCCGTGGATGTGGATGGTCGGCGACGCGGCGCGGACGGCCGCGATCACGTCGACGTAGTAGTCGCCGTCGAAGCTGGGATGGATGCCGCCCTGGAGGCACACCTCGGTGGCCCCCAGCCGCTCCGCCTCGGCGACCCGGCGGGTGATCTCCTCGAGGTCCAGCAGGTACGGGGACCCCCGGAGGTTGAGCGACAGCGGCCCCTTGGAGAAGGCACAGAACCGGCACCGGAAGGTGCACACGTTGGTGTAGTTGACGTTGCGGTTGGCGACCCAGGTGACGACGTCGCCCACGGACCGGCGCCTCAGGTCGTCGGCCACCTCGGACACGGCGCCCACCTCCGGCCCCCGGGCCGAGAACAGCGCGGCCAGCTCGTCCACGCCCGCCTCCTGGCCGGCCAGCACGCCGTCGAGCACCTCGGCGACCTTGCCTCTTGGCGGGCCTCCCGGTCCTCCCGGTCCTCCCGGCCGGCGCCGGCGGGCTACCTCCCGCCCGTCGGCGAGCACGTCCGGGGGAGGGGCGTCGGCTCCGGCGTGCCAGCAGGTGTCGTCGCGGGCCAGGCCCTCGGCGTCGCTGCGGTCCATCACCGCGAAGCGCATGGCGGGGTCGAGCCAGCGACGGGGGGAGAGGCTGTGCGACGGATAGACCGTGAGCCTCGGCGCCAGGACGAAGCCCCGCTCCTCGGTCACCCGTCTCAGGCGCTCAAGGTGCGGCCAGGGCCGCTCCGGGTTGACGTGGTCCGGGGTGAGCGGCGAGACGCCTCCCCAGTCGTCGATCCCGCACTCGAGGAGGCAGCCGAAGTCGTCCGACAGGTTGGGCGGGGCCTGGACGTGGACCTCGGGCGGGAGGAGGACCCGGGCCGCGGCCACCGACCAGCGGTAGTCGTCGTCGGGGCAGGGCGGGGTGGCGTGCATGGCGGTGCCGGGCTTGGGCAGGAAGTTCTGGACGATGACCTCCTGCACGTGGCCGTGGCGGCGGTGGGACTCGGCGATGGCCCGCAGGGCCACGGCCCGGTCGTGGCAGCTCTCGCCGATGCCGCACAGGATCCCGGTGGTGAAGGGGATGGAGGCCGCGCCGGCCGCCTCCAGGGTGGCCAGGCGGCGCGGCGGGGCCTTGTCGGGCGAGCCGTTGTGGCAGGCGAGGTCCGGGTTCAGCGACTCGAGCATCATCCCCTGGGAGGCCGTCACGGGGCGCAGCCGCGACAGCTCGTCGGCATGCAGGGCGCCGGCATTGGCGTGGGGGAGCAGGCCCGTCTCGTCTCGGACCAGCTGGCACATGGCGGCCAGGTAGTCGACGGTCGAGGCGTACCCCCGCTCATCGAGCCAGGCCCGGGCTTCCGGGTAGCGCACCTCGGGGCGCTCGCCCAGCGTGAACAGGGCCTCGTGGCAGCCGGCCGCCGCCCCTGACCGGGCGATGTCGAGGACCTGGTCCGCCGACAGGAAGGGGTCGGTCACCCTCGCCGGTGGCTTGGCGAACGTGCAGTAGCCGCAGCGGTCGCGGCAGAGGTGGGTGAGAGGGATGAAGACCTTGGGGGAGTAGGTGACCCGGGTCCCGTGGGCCCGGTCCCGCACCTGCCGGGCCGCGGCCAGCAGGGTGTCGAGGGGCGCGGACAGAAGGTCGGGTCCGACGGACGTGACTCCCATGGACGCTACAAGGTAGGCGGCGATCACCTGGGCCCCGACAGGGCCGGCCCAACGGCGCCGCCACCGTTTGCACACTCGTGGCCGTGGCGGCCGCGTCGCGGTGATCAAACGGGTGGCGGTGTCCCGGTAGCGTGGCGCCGATGCCGCCGCCCCGGATCGCCAGCCTGGTCCCGGCCGGCACCGACCTGGTGGCCGAGTTGGGCCGGGGCGAGGCCCTGGTAGGCGTGTCGCACCAGTGCGACCATCCGGCGGCCAGGGGCCGGCCCGTGCTGACGTCGAGCACCGTCGGGGCGGCGGGGACGGGGGGTGCCGGCGAGCCCGCTCCCGCTGACGTCGACCGGGCCGTGGCCGAGGCCGTCCGGGCCGGACAGCCGCTGTACCGCACCGACATGGAGCTGCTGCGCCGGCTCTCGCCCGACGTGGTGGTGGCCCAGGACGTCTGCGACGTGTGCGCCGTGAGCGGGGACAGGGTCGGGGCCGAGCTGCCGGCGGGCACGGAGCTGGTCGCCCTGGACGCCATCACGCTGTCCGGACTGGAGGACGACCTGGCCCGCCTGGGAAAGGCCGTCGACGCTGTCGACGCCGCCGGCGCCACCACGGCGCGGCTCCGGGCCGAGCTCACCGCCGTCGCGGAGCGAGTGGCGGGCCGGCGTCCCAGGCCGGCGCTGGTGCTGGAGTGGGCCGATCCGCCCTTCCTGGGCGGGCACTGGGTGCCGGAGCTGGTGTCGCTCGCCGGCGGCGTCCACGTGCTGGCCGGCCCCGGTCAGCGCTCGCGGCGGAGCACGTGGGAAGAGGTCCGCCACGCCGGCCCCGAGGTCGTGGTGTTCGCTCCTTGTGGTTACACCCTGACCGCGGCGGAGGCGGAGGCCCGACGGGTCCGGCGCCACCTGCCGCCCGGAGCCGAGCTGTGGGCCGCCCATGCCACCGCCCTGTTCTCCCGTTGCACACCGGAGGCGGTGACGGCCGCGGCCCGGCTCCTGGCCGGAGCCCTCCATCCCGGCCACGCCCCGCCGCCCGAGGCTGGCGTGGCCGTCCGGCTGGCCTGACGGGCTAGGACTCCTCCTCGTCCTCCTCGGACGGAGGGCTGTAGAGCCACGGGTCGGTGAGGTCGATGTAGGTCAGGTCCTCCACCAGCGACCGCCACTCGTTGAGCCTCTCCATGACTTCTTCGGGGATGGCCTTGCCCTCACCCTCTCGGGCCGTGTGCTCGGAGGCGAAGTACACGACCTGGGTGAGGAAGTCCCCGTCCCACGCCTGGACCATGCCCAGCACCTCGGGCCGCTGCTCCTGCAGGTCTGCGAGGAGCTCGTCCTGGATCGACTCGAGGCGCTCACGGTCCTGCACCCGCCCCTGCATCACCTGCACGAAGCCGGCGTCGTCCGAGCCGCCCTCGAGAAAGGTGTCCACCTCGGCGCAGTCGTGGAAGGTGACGTCTCCCTCGAGGTGCTTGGAGGTCTCCTCCCACCACGAGCCCTGCTCGGGCCGGTCGCTGTTGGCCCGCGCCGCCTCCTCGGACTCGAAGCGGGCCATTAGGAAGAACTGACCGTCGTCGGACACGCCGCCGGTGGCCCCCAGGTAACCCTCGGCGCCCGCCGACAGCTCCTCGGTCCAGGTGTCGAGCTGGCTCTTCAGGGCCTCGGCGTCGGACGTCTCGGCCTGGATCAGTTGAATGAACACGTCCACCTCCAAGTGCGGATCGGCAGGTAACCGTAGGCGGCCGGCGTCGTCGCTGCCCACAGCGTCACGGACATCGGGTGACGGGCGAGCGATAATGCGCCGGTGGACGAGCCTCCTGACACCCGGCCTGCCGAGCCGGTCGACGGCGGGGACGTCTTCTGCCGGAACTGCCGGGCCCGCATGCCGCCGCAGGCGTCGTACTGCCCACGCTGTGGTCAGGAGCGCGTGCCCAACGAGCCCACCCGGGTGCTGCCCCCGCCCCCGGCCCGAGAGGAGACCGTGTTGCCCAACGACCCCCCTCCCAGGCGGCGCATGTCGGCGCCCCCACCGAGCAGCTGGAACACCGCCATGGTGGCGCTCGGCGTGTTCGGCCTGCTGCTGCTGCTCCTGGTGATCATCTTGGCCGTGACCGCCGGCGACGACGACGACACGCCGGAGACCACGACCACCACCACGCCGGCCACCACCGTCACCACCCGCCGGGTGGTCCCCCCGCCCACCCGGCCGCCGGCCACCTTCCGCCTGCCCACCACCACGGCGCCCACCACCACCACGACGACGACGCCCCCCGGCTAACGGGGAGCGGCGGCGGGGTCCACGAGCCACACCACGCGGTCGGCCCGCACCCGCCCGGCGGGGAGGTCCTCGCCCTCGGCGATGCGCTGCATGGCCGCCTGGCGCTCCTCGCCCGACACGGTGAACAGCACCAGGCGGCCCCGGGCGATGCCCGAGAAGGTGAGGGTCATGCGCCGGTGGGGGTTGGCCCCGCTCGGGTCCTCGTTCATGACCACGAGACGACCGGGATCGGCATCGAGCGCCGGTGAGCCCGGGA
>JALYHE010000175.1 GCA_030776705.1 Actinomycetota bacterium
AGCGCTGGTCCCGGGAGGCGGCGGAGGAGGCCGTCAAGTCCCGGGGCGGGAAGGCGCCCGGAAGCGTGTCCAAGAAGACCACGGCGTTGGTGGCCGGGGAGGCCCCGGGCGCGGCCAAGCTGAACAGGGCCACCGAGCTGGGCGTCCCCGTGCTCGACGAGGACGCCTTCGAGCGCCTGCTGGACACGGGCGAGGTGTGACCGATGAGCGGTCGAGCTACCGCCCCCAGCCGGCGCTGGCCTTCGAGAGCAGGCCGGCGTAGCCGGCCACCACGCAGGCCGCGGCCAGGGCCCACAGCAGGGGCGTGAGGCCGGCTGGGTAGAGCACGCCCTCGACGTAGTGGTCGACGAAGCCGCCCCTGTAATCCTCGGCGCCCGCCAGCCGGCGAAGGTGCTTCTCCACGGCGGTGAGCGGGCACGACAGCCCCACGGTGATGGTGCCTACACCCCAGAGCAGGGCGGGCAGGTGGAGCCCGACCAGCCGCGGGGAGCGCCACGCCAGCAGGGCCCCGACGCCGACGAAGACCATGAAGGCGACGTGGGCCACCACCACGAGGTGGGCCAGCGAGCGGTAGAGCACCGTCCTCCGCCTCAGCGCACCGTGCGGCCGGTGGGACCGGCGAGGCGTATGTCCACCGTGGCGCTCACGTCGGGGACCTCGAGGGCTTGGCAGAAGCGCCGCAGGGCCTGCTCCTCGATGCGGTCCCGCACCCCCGGGACGTCGGCGTCGTCGTGCACGTCGACCCTCACGTCGACTTCGGGTCGCTGGCCATCTTGGAGCAGGCGGGCTGACGCCGCGGTCACCTCGGGGTACCCCTCGATGTCCTCGGCCAGCGCCTGCGCCGCCCCCGCTGCTCGCAGGCGGGTGCTCCCCTGCGATCCCTCGGAGGTGAGCTCCAGCTCGCTCAGCCGGCGGGTGCGGAACTGGGCCACGAGCCAGCGCAGCGCCAGATAGGCGACGGCGACGCACACCACCAGGACAGCGGGCCAGAACAGGTTGTCGTTGCGGGACACCCAGAGCCGGAGCGGCTCCCACAGCAAGGGCTGGTCGGCCTGCTCGGCGCCGAAGGCGTCATAGCCGCGGGCCAGGCCGTAGCCGCCCGCCCCGATGAGGACGACCGACAGCAGGAGCAGCAACCAGCGGTTCAGCCGGTCGGGGCCTCTCCTCATCCGTCTCCTCGGTGCTGGAGTCGTACCGCTACCTCGGGGGGGCGGGCCAGCTTCATCGCCGCCAGCCGCTGCCGAGCCGCCTCGGTGACGCGTTGCTCGAGGTCGCCGGGCAGGCGGCGGTTGCTGGAGGCCGTGACGCGCGCTCTCTTCTCGGAGACACGGGCCTTGGCCGTGGCCACCCCGTCCACCCGCGTGACCGCCCGCACCAGTGACCGCTCCAGGCCGCGCCGGCGCACCGCCGCGGTGTGCTGCGCGCCCCCTGCCTCCAACGGGAGCGACCGGGGGCGCCTCTTGACCACCTGGAGGACGAGGAGGACCAGCCCGGCCCCGGCCATGGCCAGGAAGAGGGTCCGGGCAGAAGCCGACGACCAGGCGTTCTTTCGGGCGCTCAGGTACCACCGGTCGTAGGGAATGACCCACGGCCCGGCCCCGAGCTCGGCGACCACGATCTCGACGGCCACGAGCGCGCCGCCCACCACCAGCCCGAGGGACACGGCCAGGGCGACGAGGCGGCCCAGGATGCGCACGGCTATTCCACCCGTCGGCGGGCGCTCGGGCGGTCGAGGACGAGCTCGTCCACGGTGATGTTGACGCCGGTGACGGCCAGGCCGGTGAGCGTGGTCAGCCGATGCACGACGTGCTCCCGCACCTGGCCCGCGACCTTGGCCACCGGCTGCGGGTAGCGGACGTTCACCGTGAGGTCGACGGACACGGTCTGGCGCTCGACGTCGGCGTCCACCTGTGCGGGCGGGTCCGGGGTTACCCAGGGCAGCAGCCGTCCGAGGCCGGTGCGCACCACGCCACCCACCCCGTCGACCTCCCGGGCCGCCTTGGAGGCGATCTTCTCCACCACTACCGGGGCGATGGTCGTCTCGCCCCGAGGGGTGAGCAGACCGGCGGTGGGCGCCGGCACCGGGGTGGTGTCGCCGCCCGTCTCCTCGCCCCCGCCGCTCACGGCTGCCGTCGGTTCCTGCCGCCCAGGTACTCGGTGAGGTCGATCTCCCCCTCCACCACCTTCATGGCCAGGAAGCCGAGGGCGCCGAAGAGGGCCACCACCAGCATCTGGGGGAAGCCCTCGAGCACCAGGGTCAATCCGAGGATCAGCCCGACGAGCAGTCCGACGACGGTGGGTTGCATGTCTGCCTCCTTGTCTTCTCTAACTCTGCCTGTGGTCTTCCTGTCCCTGCCTCCCGGCTAGGTGACACGGGGGCGACGGCGTCGCCGGCCCCTCCGGGCGCTCCAAGTAGCGGCCAGGGCCGCCAGCCCACGCCGGCGCCGGTGGAACACCACGTGGGCGGCGCCGCCGGCCGGGGCGCGGAGCCCGATCAGGCGGCGGTAGGCCTCGAGGCCCTTCCGGAACCTCTCGGCGTCACCACCCCGGTCGGGGTGGTGATGGCGGGCGAAACGGCGGAACGCGGCTCGCACCTCGGGCTCGGGGGCGCCGGGGCGGACGCCGAGCACCTCATGGGCGAGGGGCACCGCCGGCTCCTTGGGTGGACGAGCCGGGCTCGAGCGGCTCCGGCACCTCGACGTCCTCGACGAAGACCGATGTGGGAAGGCCCCCCGCCAACGGCGCCACGGCCCGGCGGACGGCGTCGGCCACTTGCGGCATGGTGGGCCCCCAGCGGGCCACGACGTGGACCTCGACCCCCTCCGGGGTGAGGCGCACGCCGGTAACCCGGCGCCCCGGCAGGTAGGTGGCCACCTCGCCCACCGGGCCCCCCGACACACGCGCCACCTCGGGGCACGACTCGGCGGCGGCGGCCACGGCGCCGGCGTCCACCTCCATCACTGCACCCGGGGAGGCTCTGGCTCCTCCTCCTCTTCGTCCTCGCCCAGGTAGACGTCGTCCACCGACACGTTGACCTCGGTGACCTCCAGGCCGGTCATCCGCTCCACCCGCTGGATGACGTTGCGGCGCACCGCCTGGGACACGTCGGGGATGGACACGCCGTAGTCGACGACCAGGTCGATGTCGATGGCGGCCTGGCGCTCACCCACCTCCACGGTCACGCCTTGAGCGGCGCTCGGACCGGTGGTGCCGGGCAGGCGCTCACGGATGGCGCCGAAGGCCCGGGCCCCGCCCGTGCCCATGTCGTGCACGCCCGACACCTCTCGGGAGGCCACGCCGGCGATCTTCAGCACCACCGAGTCGGCGATGGATGTCCGGCCCTGCTCGGTGACGAGAGCCGTCCCCCCCGCTGGCTGCACGTCCCCTGCTCCTGGTTGCTGGCTCATGCTCGTTCCTCCAGGGTTTTCGACGCGTCAGCGTCACTCCATGGGCCATGTCTAGCCGATGCAAGGCCGAAGCCGAAGAGCGCTCCTGCCCGCCGGAGACGGGTCCGGAGCCTTACTGGACGCTGAAGCACCAGCGGTAGCTGCCGGGCTCTCCGGCCGCCCCGGGGATGGGGCGGAACCGGACCAGGGCGCAGTTGAGGCCGGCCGGCAGCACCTCGATCTCCCGACCGGGGCGGGGCGTGTAGGTGATGCGGTTGAGGCCCGGGACGACGACCAGCTGGTCGTCGGGGATGGTGGTGCCGTTGACGGAGAGGCCGCCCTGGTAGGAGCCGTCCAGCTCCACGAGTATCTCCGTCTGGCGGGGTTGGATGGTGCCCGGCCGGGGCGACACCGTCTTCACGATCCGCGAGCGGCCGGCGTCGGTCGGGGCGTCGTCGTGGAACGTGGCGGCCAGGAAGAGCCCGGCCGCGGCCAGGGCCAGCAGCGAGGACAGCACCACCCGGCGGAGGGTCAGCAGGCGCCGGCGAGCAGGCCGGCCGGGCTCGGTGACGACGCCGAGGTGCACGCCGCCATTCTGGCCCCGGGGGCCGCGGAGCGGTCCCCGGTTGGAGCGGCACCAGCCGCTACCCTCGAATCTCGTGGTCACGTCGCGCACGGCCGACCAGCTCGGGCGGGTCCTCGGCGACCGGTACCACCTGGTGGCCGCCATCGGGAGGGGAGGCTCTGGGAACGTCTTCCTGGCCGAGGACGTCACCCTTCGCCGGCGGGTGGCGGTGAAGCTCCTGCACCCCGGGCTGGCCCAGGACGAGGTCTTCCTGCGACGCTTCCGGGCCGAGGCCCAGCAGGCCGCCGCCCTCAACCATCCGAACATCATGCGGGTGTACGACTGGGGGGAGTCGGAGGACGGCCCCTACCTGGTCCTCGAGCACCTGGGCGGCGGCAGCCTCCGGGACCTCCTCGACCGCGGGCACCGTCTCTCGCCGTCACAGGCCCTGGTGGTGGGCCTAGAGGCGGCGCGCGGCCTGGACTACGCCCATCGCCGGGGGCTGGTCCACCGCGACATCAAGCCCGCCAACCTGCTCTTTGACGACGAAGGGCGGCTCACCATCGCCGACTTCGGCATCGCCCGGGCCCTGGCCGAGGCGGCGTGGACCGAGCCGGCCGGCGCCATGCTGGGGACGGCCCGCTACGCCTCGCCCGAGCAGGCCCAGGGCGCCAGCCTCGACGGCAAGGCCGACGTGTACGCCCTGGCTCTGGTGCTGGTGGAGGCCGTCACCGGTCGGGTGCCGTTCGCGGCCGACACCGCCATCGCCACCCTGATGGCCCGGGTCGGCGTCGCCCTCGAGGCGCCCGCCGAGCTGGGTCCGCTGGCGCCCATCGTCGAGCAGGCCGGGGCTCCCGAGGTGGAGGAGCGCCTCGAGGCCCACGAGCTGGCCGAGGCCCTCGACCGCGCCGCCGACGCCCTGCCGGCGCCCGATCCGCTGCCCGTGGGCCCGGTCACCGGCGAGGGTGGCGGCGACGGAGAGGCCGTCGACCTGAGGGAGGGGGCCGGCTCCACCGAGTCCCTCACCCGCCCTGTGGTGTACGACGCCGACGCCGACGCCGAGCCGGCTCCGGGCGACGTCGAGCCCACGACGCCCCCCCGATGGCGGCGGGTCCGGCCCCTGTGGGTCGCCCTGGCCATCCTGGTGGCCCTTCTCGTGGCGGGGGCTGCCTACGCCGTGGCCCGATCCCGGGTCCCCAGCCATCCGGTGCCGGCCCTGCGGGGAAAGACGTTGAGCGACGCCCGGGCCATCGCGTCCCGTTCCCAGCTCGAGGTGAGGGTGGACGCCGAGCGCTTCGAGGAGGAGATTCCCGCTGGGGTCGTCCTCGACCAGGACCCAGCCCTGGGCCAGCTCCGAGAAGGCAGCACCATCAAGGTGGTGGTGTCCAAGGGACCGGCCCCGCGCCCCGTCCCCGACCTGGCCGGGCTGAAGCAGGCCCAGGCCGAGGAGCGGCTGCGCCAGAGCGGCTTCGTGCCCAAGGTGGCGCGGCGGTTCCACGAGGACCAGCCGGCCGGAGCGGTGCTCGACTGGTCGCCCAGGGGCGACCAGCCCAAGGGCGCCGAGATCGCCGTGGCCGTCTCCGGTGGCCCCGCGCCCCGCAAGGTCCCCGACGTCGCCGGTCGCAGCTACGAGGAGGCGGCCCGGGCCCTGGGCGGGGTGGGGCTCAAGGCCACCAGGGCCGAGGCCTTCAGCGACACGGTGGCGGCCGGAAAGGTGGTGGGCACCAGGCCGCCGTCGGGCAGCGAGGTGGACCGGGACTCGACGGTCACGGTCGTGGTTTCCAAGGGCCCCGACGTGGTAGCCGTCCCCAACGTGGCCGGGCGCTCGGTCCCGGACGCCCAGGCCGTCCTCGGCCAGAGCGGGCTGTCGGTGGTCAACGTCTACGGGCCGCTCAACCGGACGGTCTTCACGACCGACCCGGCCGCCGGCGCCGTGGTCAAGAGGGGAGCGGGGGTGAGCCT
>JALYHE010000176.1 GCA_030776705.1 Actinomycetota bacterium
GGCGTGTTCACCTCCTTCACCCTCAGCCAGTCGGGCATGGTGCGCCACCACCTGCGCCTGCGGGAGCCGGCGTGGAAGCGGGGAACGGTGATCAACGCCGTCGGGGCAGGTGCCACTTTCGTGGTCCTCTTGATCATCGCGGTGACGAAGTTCACGAGCGGGGCTTGGCTGCCCCTCCTCGTCGTACCCGCCTTCATCCTCGTCTTCCAGGGGATCAAGCGGCACTACGACCGCATAGGCAAGGTCCTCGCCGTTCGGCCCGAAGAGGTCGAGCCGGAGCCCATCGTCCACACCGTCGTCGTGCTGGTGGGCCGGATCCACAAGGGCGTCATACGCGCCCTCAACTACGCCCGGTCCATGCGTCCCGACCACCTGGCGGCCGTCTACGTGTCCTTCGAGGACGGGGACCGGGAGGAGCTGCAGCGCCAGTGGGAGGAGTTCGGCTTCGACGTGCCCCTCGAGGTGATCCACTCGCCCTACCGGGAGCTGGTGGACGCCGTCGAGCACCACCTCGACGAGTTGGACGCCCGGTGGGCCAACGACACGGTGACGGTGCTGATCCCGGAGTTCGTGGTGGACCGGTGGTTCGCCAACGTGCTCCACAACCAGAGCGCCCTGGCCCTGAAGTGGGCGCTCCTCCGACGGGACGGCACGGTGGTGACTTCCGTGCCCTACCACGTGCACAGGGACGGGACCGCCACGGCGCCGTAGAGCGGCTCGCGGCACCGCGACCGGCAGTCGAGCCTTGATTTTTGGCAGTCCGAAACCTACCTTCTTCGACCGCAAACATGCCTGCCATCCTGTCCAGGTCGGAGCGCGAGACGCTCAAGGCGATCTACCGGCTCAGCGGCCCGGCCGCGGCCGCCACCGACGCCCACACGGGGGACCTGGCCGAGGCCCTGGGCGTCAGCCCCGGCACGGCCACGGCCACGATCAAGCGCCTGGCCGACCGGGGGTTGGCGGAGCACAAGCCCTATCGAGGGGTGCTGCTCACCCGTGAGGGCCGGCGGGCGGCTGTGTCCGCCGTGCGCCGCCACCGCATAGTCGAGCGCTTCCTCTCCGACATGCTGGGCTATCCCTGGAACGAGGCCGACCGCCTGGCCTCGACCTTCGAGCACGAGCTCCCCCAGGAGGTGGAGGAGCGCCTGTACGTGGCCCTGGACCGGCCCACCAGCTGCCCCCACGGCTTCCCCATCCCCGAGCCGGCCGAGGCCGACATGCCGGACCTGCCACCCCTCTACGAGCTGGAGCCCGGCGACGTGGCCGTGGTGGCCGTCCCGGGGGCGACCGACCCCGACGTGGTCGCCTTTCTCGGTACCCTCGGACTCCGACCCGGCGTTCGCGTCAAGGTCTGCGAGAAGCACCCCTTCGACGGGCCGCTGGTCCTCCAGGTCGACGGCAGCCAACGCACGGTGGGCGAGAAGGTGGCCCGCCAGATCTACGTGAGGAAGGAAGGCGACGGTTCGGACCCCGCCGCCACAACTAGAACGGAGCCCACTCTCAGATGACCGACCTGATCGCCGCCGAAGGCGGTTACCAGTCGTTCCACCTCGGCGGGGGCGAGCTGTTCTGGTTGTACTTCTCGGCGGCGACGGCGGTGCTGGCGCTGGCCGTGGGCTTCGTGCTCATGAAGGGGGTGCTGGCCGCCGACGAGGGCACGCCGACCATGGTGAACATCGCCCGGGCCATCCAGGAGGGGGCCCTCGCCTACCTGCGCCGGCAGTTCCGCACCATCGCCCTCATCCTCGTACCTCTCGTGGTGGTCGTGTTCCTGTCGTCCACCGACGTGAAGCGGCCCGACGGGAGCGTGGCCCTGAGCTTCGCCCAGTCCGGCGCCTTCCGGACCCTGGCCTTCCTGGCCGGCTGCTTCCTGTCCGGCCTCACCGGCTTCGTGGGCATGAGCCTGGCCGTGCGAGGAAACGTGCGCACGGCGGCGGCTGCTCGGGCCGCCTCGCTGCCCAATGCCTTGCGCGTGGCCTTCCGCACCGGAGGCGTGGCCGGCATGTTCACCGTGGGCCTCGGCCTGTTGGGCGCCACCATCATCATCCTGCTGTTCCAGAACAGCGCCTCGGCCATCCTGGTGGGCTTCGGGTTCGGCGGCTCCCTGCTGGCCCTGTTCCTCCGGGTGGGCGGTGGCATCTTCACCAAGGCCGCCGACGTGGGGGCCGACCTGGTGGGCAAGGTCGAGGCCGGCATCCCCGAGGACGATCCCCGCAACCCGGCCACCATCGCCGACAACGTGGGCGACAACGTCGGTGACTGCGCAGGGATGGCGTCGGACCTTTTCGAGTCCTACGAGGTGACGTTGGTGGCCGCCATCATCCTGGGCGTCGCCGCCTTCGACTCCATCGGCCTCAACCCGGCACTGGGCCTCATCTTCCCCGTGATCGCCCGGGCCATCGGCGTGCTGGCCTCCATCGTCGGCGTGTACGCCGTGCGGGCCACCCCGAAGGACAAGACGGCCTTGGCTCCGATCAACCGGGGCTTCCTCACGGCCGGGCTCCTCACGGTGGTGGGCACGTTCGCGGTGGCCCAGTTCTACGTGCACAACCTGCGGGTGGCGTGGGCCGTCGTGGTGGGCCTGGTGCTGGCCCAGGTGGTGAGCCGACTCACCGAGTACTTCACCTCCACGGAGACGGCGCCGGTACAGGAGATCGCCGAAGCGGCCCGCACGGGCCCCGCCACCACCGTCCTGTCGGGCGTCTCCTCGGGCCTGGAGTCGTCGGTGTGGGCCATCGTGGCCATCGCCGGCGCGCTGGGCGTGGCCGTGGCGCTCGGCGACGGGAACCTGCAGTTCTCTCTCTACCTGGTCGCGCTCACCGGCATGGGAATGCTGGCCACCACCGGCGTGGTGGTCTCGGAGGACACCTTCGGTCCCGTGGCCGACAACGCGGCGGGAATCGCCGAGATGTCCGGTGAGTTCTCCGGCGAGGCCGAGAGGGTCATGGTGAGCCTCGACGCCGTGGGCAACACCACCAAGGCCGTCACCAAGGGCTTCGCCATCGGCTCGGCGGTGATCGCGGCCGTGGCTCTGTTTGCCTCCTTCATCGAGACCATCGGATCCGAGCTCGGCATCGCCAAGACGGGATCTGCTCTCTTCCGCGACCCGCTCACCCAGATAAACGTGGCCGATCCGGTCACCTTCATCGGGCTGCTGGTGGGAGGTTCCGTGGCCTTCCTCTTCTCCTCCCTGGCCATCCGGGCCGTGGGCCGCTCGGCGGCCGTGGTGGTCCAGGAGGTACGCCGCCAGTTCCGGGAGAAGCGGATCATGGAGGGCGAGGACCGGCC
>JALYHE010000177.1 GCA_030776705.1 Actinomycetota bacterium
CACCTGCACGGCTGACCGCAGCGCCGGCCGCCCCCGGCGGTCCGGCGCCCGCTTGTCCCGCGGCATGGCCCGCGGGCAGGGCCCGCTGCACGGCCGTCACTGGGGGTACACGGCCCGGTCCGGCGCCGTGTCCTCCACCTTCACCGCCTCGAGGGCCGAGGCGTCGCCACCGAGGCTCTCGACCATGGTGATGAAGTCGAAGCGCATGAGCCCGACCCAGGAGTGCTCCGGCTCCCCGGGCCGGCCGGGCAGGTCGTCGTCGCGCAGCACGTCCACGTAGCGCACGCCGGCCTCCCTGCCGATCTGGGCCAGGACCGGGCTGGGGAAGACCTCGGAGCCGAAGATGGCGGGCACCCTCTCGGCCTTCACCTGCCTGATCAGGTCGGCGACCTCCTTGGGCGTGGGGTCCTCGAAGTTGGACAGCTGCACGGCCCCGATGACCCTCCAGCCGTAGTGCTCGGCGAAGTAGGCGTAGGCATCGTGGTAGGTGAGCAGCACCGGCCGGGGCACGGTGCGAGTGGCCGCTGTCATGGCCCGGTCCAGCTCGTCCACCTTGGCCGCGAAGCGCTCGTAGTTGGCCTCGTAGCCGCGGGCGTCGGCCGGGTCCCGGCCCTTCAGGGTGTCGGCCGCGATGCGGGCGTACTGCCTGGCCATGGGCGGGTTGGTCCAGAGGTGGGGATTGGGCTTGCCGCCCTCTCTGGGGAACGAGAAGTCGTAGATGTACTCGTGGGACGGGATGGTGCGGTTGCCTAGCTCCACGATCTCGGTCCCGTCCTCGGCCCTGTCCTCGGCCAGCTCCTTGGTGGGGTCCTCCAGGCCGAGGCCGTTCACGAAGACCACGTCGGCCTGCGAGAGCACCTTGGCCGCGCTGGGCGGCGGCTCGAAGGTGTGCGAGTTGGTGCCCTCGGGCACCACGCCGGTGACCTGGGCCAGGTCACCGGCCACGTTGGCCACGATGTTGGTGATGGGCGCCACGGTGGTGACCACCGTGGGACGGCCGGGGCCCGCCGTGTCGTCTTCGGCCCTGCCACAGGCGGGCACGGCGAGGAGGAGACTGGCGGCGAGCAGCACCACGGCAGGGGCTTCGCCCGACCGGTGACGGCCACGGCTCACCTGGACCGGAGGGAGCTCGCGCTGGCGCCGCGAACCTAGCTAGGCCCCGACGTCGAGGACCTCTACCCGCAGCGGCCCGCTGGGCGCCTGGAACTCGACGGCGTCACCGGCCCGGTGGCCGAGGAGAGCCTGGCCGAGGGGCGACCCGGGCGAGATCACGGGGAGGTCCTGGTGGCGCTCCTCGATCGAGCCGATCAGGTACCGCTCGACGTCGCTGTCGCCCTCGTAACGGAGCGACACCACCGAGCCGGCCACCACGGTGTCTCCCGCCGCCGCCGAGTCGACGATCTGGGCGTCGGTCAGCAGCTGGTCGATCTGGCGGATGCGGGCCTCCATCTTGCCCTGAGCGTCCTTGGCGGCGTGGTAGTCGCCGTTCTCCGAGAGGTCCCCGAGGGCACGGGCCGCCTCGATGGCGCGGGCGATCTCCACCCGGCCCCGGGTGGTGAGGTCCTCACGCTCGGCCTTGAGCCGCTCGTAGGCGTCCTGCGACAGGTGGGTCTCGCTCATGTTCGGCCGTGGGGACCAGCAGGCACCGAGCCAGGCTAGCGCCCTGCGGAGAAGCCCCATACACTGGAAGGACCGTGTCCGCACACCTGGTAATCGTCATTCCGTAAGCGCACGCCGTCCCGGTGTGCGCTGTCGACCGTCCACGAAGTGGGCGGTTTTTCTTTTCCCAGCGCAGGAGAGCCCAGTGCCCCACAAGGTCGGCGTCATCGGCGGCGACGGCATCGGCCCCGAGGTGGTGGCCGAGGCCCTGAAGGTGGTCGAGGCCGCCGGCGTGGACCTCCACACCGTGCACTGCGACCTGGGCGGCGAGCGCTATCGGCGGACCGGCGAGGTCCTCCCCGACGCCGTGCTGGACGAGCTCCGCCAGCTCGACGCCCTGCTCCTCGGCGCGGTGGGAACGCCTGAGGTGGCCCCCGGCGTCCTGGAGCGCGGCCTGCTGCTCCGGCTCCGCTTCGAGCTCGACCTCTACGTCAACCTGCGGCCCCTCGAGGGCGCCGGCGTCGACTGCGCCGTGGTGAGGGAGAACACCGAGGGGAGCTACGCCGGCGAGGGCGGGTTCCTGCGCAAGGGAACCGCCCACGAGGTGGCCACCCAGGGCTCGGTCAACACCCGCATGGGCGTCGAGCGCTGCGTGCGCTTCGCCTTCGAGCTGGCCCAGGGCCGGCCCCGCCGCCACCTCACCCTGGTGCACAAGACCAACGTGTTGAGCTTCGCCGGGGACCTCTGGCAGCGCACCTTCGAGGAGGTGGCCGGCGAGTTCCCCGACGTGGCCACGGCGTACGACCACGTCGACGCGGCCTGCATGTACCTGGTCGGGTCCCCCGAGCGCTACGACGTGGTGGTCACCGACAACCTCTTTGGCGACATCCTCACCGACCTGGGCGGGGCGGTGGCCGGAGGCATCGGGCTGGCCGCCTCGGCCAACCTCAACCCGGCCCGGACCGGGCCCTCGCTGTTCGAGCCCGTGCACGGGTCGGCGCCTGACATCGCCGGCACGGGTGCTGCCAACCCGCTGGCCGCCGTACGATCTGCGGCGATGATGCTGGACTTCCTGGGCGAGGTCGACACCGCGGCCCGCGTTGCCAAGGCGGTGGCCGAGGTGTCGTCCATGACGGGCACGACGTCGGAGCTGGGTGACGCCGTGGCGGAAAGGGTCTGACCGCCGATGCCTTTGCAGAAGGTCGACAAGATATGGATGGACGGCGGGCTGGTGGACTGGGACGACGCCACCGTCCATGTCCTCACCCACAGCCTGCACTACGGCTGCGGCGTCTTCGAAGGGATCCGGGCCTACGCCACCCGGCAGGGACCGGCCGTGTTCCGCCTCACCGACCACATCCGGCGCCTGTTCAATAGCGCCAAGATCTTCATGATCGACGTCCCCTTCACCGTCGAGCAGGTGATCGACGCCACCCGTGAGACGGTGAGGGCCAACGGTCTCGAGTCGTGCTACATCCGCCCCCTCGTGTACCTGGGCTACGGCGAGATGGGCCTCAACCCCCTGCCCTGCCCGGTGCGGGTGTGCATCGCGGTGTGGCCGTGGGGCACCTATCTCGGCGACGAGGGCGTCCAGCGAGGGGTGCGGCTCAAGATCTCGTCCTGGCAGCGCCACGACCCCAACGCCATGCCCCCCGCCGCCAAGGGGACGGGGATGTACCTCAACTCCTGCATGGCCAAGGTGGAGGCCCTGAAGGCCGGTTACGACGAGGCCATCCTCCTCTCTCCCCAGGGCTACGTGAGCGAGTGCTCGGGAGAGAACCTGTTCGTGGTCAAGGACGGCCGCCTCCTCACCCCGCCCACCAGCGCCGGCGCCTTGGAGGGCATCACCCAGCGCTCGGTGATGACGATCGCCCGGGACCTGGGCTTCGAGCACGAGGTGGCCCACCTGTTGCGCTCGGACCTGTACACGGCCGAGGAGGCCTTCCTCACCGGGACGGCCGCCGAGGTGGTGCCCATCCGCTCGGTGGACGACCGGGAGATCGGCGAGCCGGGCCCCGTCACCCGCAAGATCCAGGACACCTTCTTCGCCGCCGTGAAGGGCGAAGCCGACCGCTACAAGGACTGGTTGGAGCATGTCAACGCCTGAGAACCCCATGCCGGCCAGCGTCGACGTCTACGACACGACCTTGCGGGACGGCAGCCAGAGCGAGGGCCTGTCGCTCACCGTCGAAGACAAGCTGCGAGTGGCCGAGCAGCTCGACCACCTCGGCGTGCGCTACATCGAGGGGGGCTGGCCGGGGGCAAACCCCAAGGACGACGAGTTCTTCCAGCGGGCCCCGGTGGAGCTGTCCCTGGACACGTCCACGCTGGTGGCGTTCGGGTCCACCCGGCGGGCCCGGGGCCGGGCCGACGAGGACGAGATGCTGCGTCAGTTGTTGAAGGCGGGCACCTCCACGGTGTGCATCGTGGCCAAGGCTTGGGACTACCACGTCGTCGAGGCCCTCCGCACCGACCTCGACGAGGCCGTCCGCATGGTGGCCGACTCGGTCAGCTTCCTCCGCAGCGAGGGCCGGTCCGTGTTCCTCGACGCCGAGCACTTCTTCGACGGCTACAAGCGCAACCCCGACTTCAGCCTGCGGGTCCTGCAGGCGGCCGAGGAGGCCGGGGCCGCGGCGCTGGTGCTTTGCGACACCAACGGCGGCTCGCTCCCCCACGAGGTCGAGCGCATGGTGGGCGAGGTGGTCCCCCGGTTCGGCTCGTCCGTCGGCGTCCACTTCCACGACGACGGCGGCTGCGCCGTGGCCAACTCACTGGCCGGGGTGCGCATGGGCGCCACCCACGTCCAGGGGTGCGTCAACGGCTACGGGGAGCGGACCGGGAACGCCAACCTGTGCACGATCGTCGCCGACCTCACCCTGAAGATGGGCGTCGAGACCATCCCTCCAGACCGGCTCGAGCGCCTGATGCCGGTGGCGCACCACATCGCCGAGCTGGTCAACGTGGCCCCCGACCCCCACCAGCCTTACGTGGGGGCGTCGGCCTTTGCCCACAAGGCGGGGTTGCACACCTCGGCCCTGGCCCGGGCCCGGGACGCCTACGAGCACGTCAACCCGGACCTGGTCGGCAACGGGACGAGGTTCGTGGTCAGTGAGCTGGCGGGGCGCTCCACCCTGCAGTTCAAGGCCGAGGAGCTGGGCCTCGACGTGGACGGGGGAGCCCTCACCAGCGTGCTCGAGCGGCTGAAGGACCTCGAGCACCGCGGCTACCACTTCGAGGCCGCAGATGGATCCCTCGAGCTGCTCATGCGGGGTGCCACGGGATGGAAGCAGGGGTTCTTCCGGGTCGAGTCGTTCCGCGTCATCACCGAGCAGCGCGAGGACGGCCACTTCGTCACCGAGGCCACCATCAAGGTGCACGTCGGCGACGAGCGGATCGTGGCCACGGCCGAGGGCAACGGGCCCGTGAACGCCCTGGACTCGGCACTGCGGCGGGCCATCGGGCCCAAGCATCCCGCCCTGGCCAGCCTCCACCTCACGGACTACAAGGTGCGCGTGCTGGACACCTCCAAGGGGACCGGCGCGGTGACCCGGGTCCTCATCGACTCCACCGACGGCGAGCGGACCTGGTCGACCATCGGCGTGTCGGAGAACATCATCGAGGCTTCCTGGCAGGCCCTATCGGACAGCATCGTCTACGGGCTGCTGCACCACGGCGAGGGCCGCTGACATGGCCCAGCCCGACTACGTGCCGCTCTCCTCCGCCGATCGGGTCCGACCCAGCGAGCGCCTGCCTCCGCCCCGGCGTTGGTTCCAGGACCGGCCCGCCGAGGTGGGCAAGCCCGACCAGCCCATGGGCGGCCGCTTCGGCGTGCCCGGGCCGGACCAGGGTTACGGCATGCTCCTGGCCCAGCAGTTCGAGGAGCGCCTGGAGCTGACCGAGGGGGAGCGGGTCGAGGACGTGATACCCGGCTGCCTGGGCGTGGCCCTGCGCCGGGCCGCCCTCTTCGGCCGGGCCCCCGTCAAGGCGGACCTGGAGCTGGCCTTCACGCTGTGGGGCTTCCTGGGCGACGCCCCCGACGGGCTCGTCGAGATGCGAAAGCCGCTGTTCCAGGGCACGGCCAAGGCCTACCTGGACCAGCGCGACATCGTGGACCGGGTGGCCGAGTCCACGCTGCGCTGCACGCCCGCCCAGGCGCGGGAGCGGCTCCAATCGGACTGGCGCAGCCTCTTCACCGAGACGAGCTGACGCCGGTGGAGACCATCGAGCTCCCGGTCGGCGAGTACCGGTTCAGCGCCCAGGCGGCCGGGCCCGTCGACGGCCGCTTGGTGCTGCTCCTGCACGGGTTCCCGCAGGGCTCGCGCCAGTGGCGTCACCAGCTGGCCACCCTGGCCGAGGCCGGGTACCGGGCCGTGGCGCCCGATCAGCGGGGCTACTCGGATGGGGCCCGTCCCGAAGGAGCGGCGAACTACGCCCGCGACCACCTTCTGGCCGACGTGTTGGGCATGGTCGACGAGCTCGGGGCCCACCAGTTCGACGTCGTGGGCCACGACTGGGGCGCCTACCTGGCTTGGCACCTGGCGTCCCGGTACCCCGAGCGCCTCCGCACCCTCACCGCCGTCTCCCTTCCCCACCCGGCCGCCTTCGTGGACGCGGTGGTGAGCGGCAAGGGCGACCAGGCGGTGCGGTCGGCCTACATCGGGTTCTTCCGCCTGGAGGGACTGCCCGAGAAGACGATGCTGGCCAACGAAGGCGCCGGCCTGCGCAGCGCGCTGGTGTCGACGGGCCTTCCCGAGGAGGAGGCCAACTTCTACGTGGCGCGCATGCGCGAGCCCGGAGCGCTGACGGGGGCCTTGAACTGGTACCGGGCCGTCTGCCCCAACGACGCTGAGGGAATGGCCCCCATCAAGACGCCGACGCTGTTCGTGTGGAGCGACAACGACGCGGCCGTCGGGCGGGAGGCGGCCGAGGCCACGGCGGTGTTCGTGGAGGGCCCCTACCGCTTCGAGGTCCTGGAGGGGGTCAGCCACTGGATCCCCGACGTGGCGCCCGCCGACCTCGACCGGCTCCTCCTCGAGCACCTCTCGGCCTGGGACTGACGGCCGCCAGGCCGGCGGTGGCCCCCCGCCCGCGGGGCCGGTGCGAGACTGGCGCTGTGGCTCCGAGGTCCGTGCGGGTGCGCTTCGCCCCCTCGCCCACCGGGTTCTTCCATGTGGGCGGGGCCCGCACCGCCCTGTTCAACTGGCTCTTCGCCCGACACCACGGCGGGGCCCTGGTGCTGCGGATCGAGGACACCGACCCGGAGCGCAACCGTGAGGAGTGGGTGGTGGGCATCGTGGAGGCCCTGCGCTGGCTGGGCCTGGACTGGGACGAGGGCCCCTACCGCCAGTCCGAGCGCATGGATCTGTACGCCGAGGCCGCCGAGAAGCTCCACACCGGCGGGCGGGCGTACTACTGCGACTGCAGCCGGGAGGCCGTGGAGGAACGGGGGCGGAGGCACGTCACGCCGGGCTACGACGGCTTCTGCCGGGAGCGGGGGCTGGGGCCGGGCCCGGGCCGGGCCCTGCGGTTCCGGACACCCGACGAGGGCAGCACCACCGTGTCCGACGTCATCAGGGGCGAGCCCGTGTTCGAGCACGCCACCGTGGAGGACTTCGTCATCCTCCGCTCCAACGGGACGCCGATCTTCCTGCTGGCCGTAGTGGTGGACGACATCGACATGGGCATCACCCACGTGATCCGGGGCGAGGAGCACCTCCCCAACACGGTCAAGGCCCTCCTGCTCTGGGAGGCGCTGGGAGGCGGTGACCCACCGGTGTTCGCCCACGTGCCCGTGCTCGTGAACGAGGCGCGCCAGAAGCTCTCCAAGCGGCGGGACAAGGTGGCCCTCGAGCAGTACCGGGAACAGGGCTTCCTGCCCCAGGCCGTGCGCAACTACCTGGCCCTTCTGGGCTGGGCGCCGCCGGACGGCCGGGAGATCGTCAGCGTCGAGGAGATGGTGGCGGCCTTCCGCCTGGAGGACGTGAACTCGTCCCCCGCCTTCTTCGACGAGCGCAAGCTGCTCCACTTCAACGCCGAGTACCTGAGGGCCCTCACCGTCGAGGAGTTCGTCGCCGCCGCCGGCCCCTTCCTGGAGCGGGGCGCCTGGGCGCCGGGCGACTTCGACATGGTCGCCTTCCAGGCCATGGCTCCCCTCGTGCAGGAGAGGGTGAGGACGCTGGACGAGGTGCCCGCCATGGTGGAGTTCCTCTTCCTGCCCGAGCCCCGCATCGACGACAAGGCGTGGGACAAGCGGGTGGTGCGCGGGCCCGCCGCTCGGGAGATCCTGGCCGCCGCCCTCCTGGAGTACGAGGACTGCCCGTGGACGGCGGCCGCCCTCCACGACGCCACCGCCGCCATGGGCGAGCGCCACCAGCTCAACCTGGCCAAGGCCCACTTCCCGGTCCGGGTGGCCGTCACCGGACGAGACGTGGGCCCTCCGCTGTTCGAGTCGCTCGAGGTCCTGGGTCGGGAGGCGACGCTGCGGCGGCTGCGCCGGGCCCTGGAGAGACTGGACGGTTAGGCGTGCTGCGCTGGCCGTTGCGGCTGGGAACAGCGATTCTCGCCGCCGGACTGCTGTACCTGGGCGTCACCTTCGTGCAGGTCTTCCAGGCCTCCCGGCGCGACGAGGTCCGCCGGACCCAGGCCATCGTGGTGTTCGGGGCGGCCCAGTACAACGGCACGCCCTCGCCCGTCCTGCGGGCCCGGCTCGATCACGCCGCCAGCCTGTACAAGAAGGGCTACGCCCGTCGGGTGGTGGTGACGGGTGGGCGCCACCCCGACGACCGCTTCAGCGAGGCCACGGCCTCGGCCAGGTACCTGAGGAGCAAGGGCTTACCGGACTCGTCGATCCTGCGGGAGGTGAGGGGCCGCACCTCGTGGGAGTCGCTGGCGGCCGCCTCGCGGTTCCTGAAGCAGCGGGGGGTCAACGAGGTGGTCCTCGTGTCCGACGGGTTCCACGCCGCCCGCATCACCGCCATGGCCTCCGAGCTGGGTCTGGAAGCGCACCCCTCTCCTGCGCCGGCCTCGCCCATCGCCGGGACGGGCGAGCTGCCCTATCTGGGCAAGGAGACCCTGGCTGTCGCTGCCGGGAGGGTAGTGGGGTTCCGCCGGGTCAGCGATGTCAGCCACAACATCGCCAGCGGCTAACGTGATCTTTGCCGATCGGGGGTGGTGTAATCGGCAACACGACAGGTTCTGGCCCTGTTATTGGGGGTTCGAGTCCTCCCCCCCGAGCTCTTGGGCACGGGCCGGCCGGTGTGACGATCCTCCTATGATGGCGGGCCGGGACACGCCGAGCCCCGGCCGAAGTCTGGCCCCATCGTCTAGAGGCCGAGGACACCACCCTCTCAAGGTGGAGACACGGGTTCGAATCCCGTTGGGGCTGCTGAGCTGAGTCGACACCGTGAACGATGATGAGTCCGGGCGTCCCGGCTACCCGGATGGTCGCTGCTCCTTCGGCTTCGGAGCGTCCGGGCAGTCGATGCGCGACACCCTCACCTTGGCGGTCCTGGTCCCGAGCTCCTTGAGCCCCTCCTCGAAGTCGAGCTCCGCCGTACGCGGGTTGATCTCGCCTTGGTCGACCTTCTCGTTGCACATCGTGACCGACACCTGGGCGTCCAGCGCGCCGCGCGCCGCCGGTCCCAGGTCGGCCGGCTGTTGTGCCACGAGGAGGGCGGCGAATGCTCCGGCCACCGCGACCAGGAGCGTGAGGGCGAGCCAAACGGGCATGCGCATGCGCAGGAAGCGGATGGCAAGCCCCGGCCTGTCACGTCGAGACGTCGAGCTCGCCGCCTGACCACCGCTGGTTCCCTCGTCCATTCGAAACCCTCCTGTCGGCGCCTCTCAAAGCATGACGGAGCCCCGGCTGTGCCGCCAGGAAGGCGGTCGCCGGCTCAGCGCGGTCGGGGGCGGAGCCGGTCGAGCGCGACCAGGTACAGCCCGAGGGAGGCCATGAACACGACGTACCAGGTCATGTTCCGCCCAGGGACGAGGTGGGGCCGGGTCGGGGTCGTCGAGGGACCCCTCGATGGCCCGGGCCAGCACCAGCAAGGCGCCAGACTCAGCGCCGGGCGGCCAGCCAGGCCCCGGCCAGAGCCCGGCGGCTCGGCCACCGCCGGTCAGGGCCTGGCCCAGGTGCTAGCCGTGCGTCCGCTCTTGGCGTTCGGACCGTAGGCGGGCCACCTCCTCGCGCAACTCGCCGATCTGTCGGTCCTTGTCCGCCTCGGCTGGCGGGGAGGGCGGGGCCTGGCCGTGGGATCGCATGGCCCTTCCCATGAGGTAGATGCAAGCCACCATCATGAGGCCGCAGCCCAACGCCGGTAACAGGTACAGCAGTGCTTCCATGGGTCCTTCCTTGCTCGAGTTAGAGAGGGATAGCTCGTGAGGTGTGACGCCCCGGAGGGGCCGACGGCCAACTTGCCGTCGGGTTGGCGGGACAAGGGCGCGCCGGGGCGCGCTAAGCCAGGCGGGGTGGCCGCTCGAGCAGGAAGGCGCGAAGCCGGAGGTGGACGACCTCCCCCACGGCGCGCATGCGCTGTCCGCCCAAGACTAGGAGCGGGACGATGCCGGCCACCAGGACGGCCACCGCGCACAACACACCGCCGACGAGCACTGCCGGCCCGCAGTCGGGGCAGGAGGGCATGTCCGACGCCCCCATGATCAAGGGCACGCCGCTTGCGGCCAGCACGACCAGCAGCACCACGACGAGTGCCTTCTTCATGGCCGGTCCACCGTATCCGCCGACCGTTGGCCGGGCGAGGTCGGGTGTGCCCCGACCGGGTCTGGATGCCGACAGTGCCGGCCGGCCCAGAACCCGCCCAGGGGCACGGCGGAGGCGACGATCACCAAGACCGTGCGCCAGAAGCCCCATCCCTGCTCTTCCCGGATGCCCAGCGCCAGCGCCAGGTACACGAGGAAGGCGATCCCGTGGACGGGGCCGAGGAACCCGATGAGGTCGGGGCCGTCCAAGAGCCGGTACACCACCACCGCGGCAAGGAGCAGCAGATAGCTGGCCGCTTCGAAGAAGGCGACGGCGCGGAACGCGCCGGTGATGCCGCCAAGCCTTGAACCGCCCGCTGCTCCCCTCATGCCTCGACCAGTGTGTCAGCCGCCTCCACCTGCCACGCCCAGGGCGAGGCGCCCGGGCGAGCTCATCCGGGACCTCTGGCGTCCGGACGCGACAGCGCCCCGCATCAAGCGATGCGGGGCGCCGCGTGCTCCGGGCTAGCTCAGCGGCGGTAGCTGGTTCCCGGGTTGCTGTCCGCCGTCGGCGTCTGCGACGGCTGCTGGGCGGGGGCGCTCTCCCGGTACGAGGTGCCGGGGTTGTTGCTCGCCGTCGGCGTGCTGGCCGGCTGGCTGGCAGCGGGCCGGCGGGTCTGGGCGTCGGTGGCGGTGCCGGCCTTGGGAGCGCTGTTGCTCACGCTCTCACCGAAGGCCCGCCCGTCCTGCTGGGGCTCCTCCGGGGCCCGGCCCGACACGGTGGCGCCGAAGTTGTCGTGGGCGTTGCGGTCGGCCTGGGGAGCGGGCACCTCAGGGCGGTCATCGGCCACGTCGTCGTTGCGGTGCTCGGCGTCGCGCCTCTTGTCGTCGCTGTCGGGCAGGTCGAAGGGGCTCAGGGCCTCGATCACCGCGGCCACGCCGTTTTGAGCTGCTCCGGGCAGCACGCCGGCGGCGGCGGCGCCGGTGGTGGCGATGCTCAAGCCGCCGAGCACGGCGGCGGCCTTGGCCAGGGCGGCCTTGGCAAAGATGGTCTCCAACATTGACTTTCTCCTCTTCGGTAGTCCGGCCGCCTGCTCTGCAAGCCCGGTGACGTTGCTCGCTGCCGTCACCGGCAGGTCGCCTTTATCGGTGGTGAGACCTCCCGCCAGGACTGCCGCCAGCTGCGTCCCCACCACGGGGGACGGGCCGCTGGACACGCTTCTGACCTCGTTGACGAAGCGGGCCAGCTCGTCGACCTCGGGCTGCCCCGAGGGGCTGCGGCCGGCGAGGATCGACTCGATGGTCTGCTCGTCGAGGAGGGGCTGCGTTCGCATCTCGTAGTGGTCATCGCCGAAGAGGCTCAAAGGGGTACGCCCTCTCTCGAGATTTCTTTGCGCAGGGCCCGTAGGCCCCGGCGCTGGAGGGCCTTGACGGCACCGGGCGTCTTGCCCAGGGCCTCGGCCACCTGCTCCACGGTGTGGTCGCCCACGATGCGCAGCAGCAGCACGTCCCGCTGATCGGGGGCCAGCAGGGCCAGCACCTCACGGACCCGCTCGTCGCCGGCCGAGCGCAGGGCGTCGTCCTCCACGTCGCCGCCTCGAACGTCGGCGTCGGCGTCGTGTCCGGCTAGGGCCGGACGGCGGCTCAGGCGACGGCGCTCGTCGACGAGACGGTGGTGGGCGATGGTGAACACCCAGGATCGGAACGCTTCCTCGTCACCCTCGAAGCGGTCGATGTTCGAGAAGGCGCCCAGGAACGCCTCGTTGGCCAAGTCGTCCGGATCGCACGCCCCCTGGAGGCGCAGGTAGCCCACAACCGGTCGGGCCAGCTCGTCGAAGAGCCGCCGGAAGGCCCACCCGGCGTTGGCCTGGGCGGCGGCCAGCACCTCGGCGAAGGGGACTCGTCGATCCTCCATGGACGCCTGTATCGGAAGCGGCGTCTCCCACCTGGAGCGCTGGAAGAAGAGACCTGCCCGCGCCAACCCCGGACGAGACGGCGCGGTGAGCGCGTCGGCGTCAGTTGCCGCGCTGTCCCCCCTCCAGGCCCGTCTTCCGGCCCGTCACGAAGGCGTGCTTTTCTCCGGGCCGGGATAGGCGCCCCAGACGCCGCCCGGCGTGAAGTACCAGGCGTCGAACGCCCGCTTGTCGAAGATGAGCAGCCGGGTGGGGACGTAGAGCGGGATGGACGGGACCTCGTCGGCCACGATGCGCTGGATCTCCTGGACGAGCTTTTTGCGCTGTTCGGGGTCCAGGGTGACGGCCTGCCTGGCCGCCAGGTCCTGGTAGGGCAGCTCCGCTACCGGTCCCGAGGGAGCGGTCTCCCCCGCCTCCTGTATGGTCAGCGCGCCTTCATCATGGGCGCGCGTGTGAGTGTGCGCACGGGCGGCCTTGCAGCCTAGCTGCTAGGTGGTCGGTCAGTAAGTGAGGACGACACTTAGACGATGGCCTCGGGAGCTCGACGGCGATCGGCCGATTCGGCATTTCGTCAGCAGCGTCCTAGCCTGCCGACGCACGATCGCCAGCCGGAGGAGGACTCCCAGCGGTGCACGAGGACGACCACAAGGTGACCGACGAGCCCACCCAGGTCGGCCCCGAGCGCTCGCGCTTCGACCACTTCGCCGACAAGGCGACCGGCGTGGTCTCCCACGGGCCGTTCTTCGTCGCCGTGGTGGGCCTGATGGTCGTCTGGGCGGTCGTGGGTGCCTTCATAGGGTTCTCGTCCGGTTGGGCCAACGTGGTCAACGTGCCCGCCGGTGTCCTCACCCTGCTGATGGTGGCGCTGCTCGAGAACGAGGAGCGGCGCAGCGAGCAGGCCATCCATCGCAAGCTGAACGCCGTGCTCGACGCCCTTGCCGACCTCGCGGAGAAGACGGACGTGGACCGGTCCAGCGTCGACCAGCTGCGGGCTGCCGTGGCCCTGAGCAGCGGGAGAGCACCCCTGGCTCGAGCAGGTGAGCGCGGGCTCGAGTCGGTGACCGGGTAGAAAGGCGCAGAATGCGAGTGGTGATCGTCGGAGCGACGGGGAACGTCGGCACCAGCCTCGTCGAGGCGCTGGGCAAGGACGAGGAGGTGGACTCGATCGTCGGCCTGGCTCGCCGGGTGCCGGCCTGGCAACCACCCAAGACGACGTGGGCCCGCTGCGACGTGTCCGGCGACGACCTGGCCGGCCACTTCGATGGGGCCGACGTGGTCGTCCACCTGGCGTGGCTCTTCCAGCCCACCCACGACGAGGTGGCCACGTGGCGGACCAACGTGCTCGGGAGCATCCGGGTGTTCGAAGCCGTTGCCTCGGCCGGCGTCGGCGCGCTCGTGTACGCCTCCTCGGTCGGTGCCTACTCGGCTGGACCCCAAGAGGAGGCCGTCGACGAGTCCTGGCCCACCCACGCCCTGCCTACCGCCGCCTACGGGCGCGAGAAGTCCTACGTGGAGCGGGTGCTCGACTCCTTCGAGCTGGACCACGACGGCATACGGGTGGTCCGGTTGCGGCCGGGTTTCATCTTCAAGCGGGAGGCGGCCGTGGAGCAGCGCCGCCTCTTCGCCGGACCGCTGGTGCCCAACCGGCTGGTCTCGCCCCGGTTCATACCGGTCGTGCCCGACATGCCCGGCCTCCGCTTCCAGGCCATGCACACCGCCGACGCCGCCGAGGCCTACCGCCAGGCCGTGCTCCGGCCCGTCCGGGGTGTGTTCAACGTCGCCGCCGACCCGGTGGTCGATGCCTCGGCCCTGGGCCAGCTCCTCGGGGCCCGGCCCGTGAGGGTGCCGCCCCGGTTGGCCCGGGCCGCCCTGGCCGCGGCGTGGCGGCTGCACCTCGTTCCGGCCAGCCCGATGCTGTTCGACCTGGCCCTGAGCCTGCCGGTCATGGACACCACCAGGGCCCGGGAGGAGCTGGGCTGGACGCCCGCCCACAGCTCCCTCGACGCCCTACAGGCGTTCCTCGACGGCCTGCGGGAGGGAGCCGGCGCCGACACCCCGCCGCTGCACGCCAAGACGGGAGGCGGCGTCCGCCAGGAGGAGATCGCCACCGGCGTCGGGGAGCGCCCATGAGGGATCGCCGGTGAGGAGAAAGGCGCCGAAGGCGAACCTGGTTCGGACCGCGGTGCCGGGCCTTGCCCGGGGACTGGTGGCGACGGTGGCCATGAGCGTCCCCATGCTGGTGGCGGGCCGGAGGGGGGTCATGGGCACCCAACCTCCCAAGCGCATCGCCGGGAGGGCGGCCGAGGCGGTCGACGCCGACCCGGCCGATGTCGACCCGGTGGGCCAGGCCAAGCTGAACCTGGCCTCGACCCTGGCCCACCTCGGCTTCGGAGGCTCCATGGGCGCCCTCTTCTCCGTCCTCCGGGCCCGGCTCAGGCCCCCAGGGCCGGCGCTGGCCCAGGGAATGGCCTACGGCCTGGCCGTGTGGGCCTCCAGCTACAAGGGATGGGTCCCCGCCATCGGCGCCATGCCGCCCGCGAAACGGGATCGGCCGGGGCAGCGGCGGACGATCCTCGCCGCCCACCTCCTATACGGCGGCGTGCTCGGGCTGCTGGACGGAAAGGCGCGCCGTCGGGACCGATGACCGGCGGGTGTCAGCCCGGCGTCCGGACCGCGACCTCCGACGTCGGCAACGGCGGGAGGGTCGACTAGGGCGGCTACAGGCGGCGGCGGCCGCGGTAGAAGCGAGGAATTCCGATGCCGCCGAAGAGCAGCAGGACGATGAGCACGATGAGCAGGATGGTGAGCAACGACATGGCGGCTGTGTGCCCTGGGCCGCGCCACGCCAAACGTCGTCGGTGCGGGCTCCCCCCGGAAGCGCCGTCTGCTACCGGGAGGCGGGACGGGCGGGCCCCACGTGGAGGCGCAGGCCGGAGACGACGAACCCGAGGCGGCTGTCCCCGAGCGGCCCCAGGGAGTCGCCGGTGGGGACCTGGACGTCCACATCGGCGCGCCGGGCCCGCCCCCGCAGCCAGGCTGGCACGGTCACCAGGCCGTCCTCGCGCTCCTGCATGAACCACAGCGGCACCGCCACCGGGAAGGCCGGTCCCCGGGGGCGGCCCCGGACCTCGATGCCCCGGTCCTCCCATCGGAGGGAGGCCCCATCCGGACCGGCCGTCCACCGCAGCGGCGAGACCTCCTTGGGGAACCCCCACAGGCTGCGCCCCCCCTCGCGGGCGTCCTCGGAGTCGACCACCATGGTGGTCACGGAAAAGCCCGGTCGGGGCCCGAGGCGGGCCGGGCCGGCGACGGTCAGCTCCAGGTAGGCGCCCACGGGTGAGGCCG
>JALYHE010000178.1 GCA_030776705.1 Actinomycetota bacterium
TCGTCGGGCAACGGCCGCCGGCAGAGCTACCACCACCTGCCCATGGTCCGCATGACCAACACGTACCTGCTGGCCGGCCAGGAGGACCCCGACGAGCTGGTGCGCCAGACGCCCTACGGCGTCTACGTCGCCCACCTGGGCGGAGGACAGGTCAACACCGCCACCGGCGACTTCGTGTTCGGCATGACCGAGGCCTACCTGATCGAGGGCGGTCAGCTCACCGAGCCCCTCCGGGACGCCAACCTCATCGGCAACGGTCCCGACGTCCTTCGCAACATCGACGCCGTGGCCGGCGACTTCGCAATGGCGGTGGGAGGCGGCACCTGTGGCAAGTGGGGCCAGTCCGTGCCCGTGGGCATGGGGCAGCCGACCCTGCGGGTCTCCGGCGTCACCGTCGGCGGAACGGCCGCCTGACCACTGCTCCGGGGGCGGCGTGAGCGACCTCCTTGACGTAGTCACCCGGGTGGCGGGCTGGGCCCGGGAGGGCGAGCAGGTCGAGGCTTACGCCGCCCGGGGCCGCGACACCGAGATCGTGGTCTACGACGCCGGCATCGAGTCGCTGTCGTCGGCCACCTCCGAGGGGGTGGGCATCCGGGTCGTCGTCGACCACCGCCAGGGGTTCGCCTACGCCGGGTCCCTCGACGACGAAGTGGTGGCCGAGACCCTCGGCGAGGCGCGAGACAACGCCTCTTTTGGCTCTCCCGACGAGCACCTCGGGCTGGCCGAGCCGGACGGTGTGGCCGCCGCCGACATCGACCTGTGGCGCCCGGAGCTGGCCGACCTCCCCACCGACCGAAAGGTGGAGATGGCCCTCGAGCTGGAGAGGCGGGTCAAGAGCGGTGACCCCCGCATACGCACCGTCCACTCCTCCGAGTACGGCGACGCCATGGTCGAGGCGGCGGTCGCCACCAACACCGGCATCTCGGCCAGTCACCGCCGCTCGTCGTGCTACGTGTCGGCCTACGCCCTGGCCGGTGAGGGCGACGAGACCCAGACCGGGGGCGGCTACTCCGTGGGCCGGGGGCCCGACGACGTCGACGTCGGGGAGGCGGCGGCCGACGCCGTGGAACGGGCCACCCGGCTACTCGGGGCCGAGAAGCCGGCCTCGGCCCGGCTGCCGGTCGTGCTCGACACCAGGGTCACCACCTCCTTGCTGTCCGTGCTCTCCGGGACGCTGTCGGGGGAGGCGGTGCTGAAGGGCCGCTCCCTCTTCGCCAACCGTGTGGGAGAGCAGGTGGCTGCGCCCCTGCTGTCGCTGGGCGACGACCCCACCAATCCCGACGCCTACGGCGCCGCCGCCTACGACGCCGAGGGCCTGGCCTGCCGCCACAACGTGTTGGTGGGCGACGGCGTCCTCCAGGGCTTCCTGTACAACACCTACGCCGGACGGCGGGCGGGCGTGGCGTCTACCGCCTCGGCCGTGCGGGGCGGCTACAAGTCGGCTCCCGGCGTGGGGTGCCGGGCCCTGTCCCTGGCGCCTGGGACCAAGAGCCAGGAGGAGATCGTGGCCGAGGTGGGCGAGGGGCTCCTAGTGCAGGACGTGAGCGGGGTGCACTCGGGGGTCAACCCCATCAGCGGCGACTTCTCGGTGGGTGCCGAGGGCCTCATGATCCGGGGCGGGGCGCTGGCCGAGCCGGTGCGGGAGGTCACCATCGCCTCCACCATCCAGCGCATGCTCCTCGACGTGGTGGCCGTGGGCGGCGACCTCGAGTGGCTGCCCGGAGCCGCGGCCGGGGTCACGCTGGCCATCGCCGAGATGAGCATGAGCGGCAGGTAGCCGGGCCCGCGAGCCGAGACGTTGCCTGGGCTCCGGGACTACCTCGAGATCCGTTCTGCCGTCCCCACCAGCTTCTCGCCCGACGGCTCCAAGGTGCTGGTGCTCTCCAACCTCACGGGCACGTTCCAGCCCTACCGGGTGGCCCGGTCCGGTGGCGAGCTGCGACAGGTGGTCCAGCTGGAAGAGCCGGTAAGCGGCTCCTACCTGCCCACGTGCGAGGACGTGCTCCTCTCCGTGGACAGCGGAGGCGATGAGCGCCACCAGCTCCTCCTGGTCCACGACGACGGCACCGGTCTGCGGCCGCTGACGGACGACCCCGAGGCCATCCACCGGGCCGGCGGCGTCACCCGCGACGGGTCCTTTCTGGCCTTCGCCTCCAACGTCCGCAACGGCGTGGACTTCGACGTCTACACCCTGGGCCTGGACGGCTCCGGCCCGCCCGTGGCCCGGCGGGTCTTCGCACCCGGGGGCTGGTGCCAGGCCGCCGGCTTCTCGCCCGACGGGCGGTGGCTGGCGGTGGTCCGCCTCACCGAGCGAAACGCCGACAACGACCTCTACCTGGTGGAGATGGGCGGTTCCGAGGTGGTCCACGTCTCGCCTCATGACGACGAGGCGACCTTCACCGGCCCGTCGTGGCTGCCCGACTCCTCGGCCTTCTTCTTCGCCACCGACTGCGGACGGGACCGGCGCGCCATCGCCCGCTACGACCTGTCCGCCCGGGCCTGGGACTACGTGCTGGAACCACCGTGGGACGCCTCGTGCGCCATCGACTGGCCCGGCCGCCGGCTGCTGGTGACAACCAACGTCGAGGGCTGTACCGAGGCCGAGGTGGTCGACCCGGACACCATGGCCACCCTGGGCCGGGTGCAGCTTCCGGGCCGGGGCGTGGCCGTCTTCGTGTTCTCTCAGGACGGGCGGTACCTGGCATCGTCGTTCACCTCTTCGACGGAGCCCGGTGACGCCTGGCTCCACCACCTCGACAACGGAAGGCTCACCCGCCTCACCCGGAGCCCCGGCGCGGTGGCGGCCGGGAGCATGGTGGAGCCCGAGCTGCACCGCTTCTCGTCCTTCGACGGCGAGCAGGTGCCGGTGTTCGTGTACCTCCCCCGCCGGCGGCCGTCGCCTGTGCCGGTCGTGGTGATGGTCCACGGGGGACCCGAGTCCCAGTACCGGCCCGTGTTCAACCCGCTGGCGCAGTACTTCGTCGACCGCGGCTACGCAGTGGCCGCGCCCAACGTGAGGGGGTCCACCGGCTACGGCCGGCGCTACCACCACCTGGACGACGTGGAGAGGCGCCTCGACTCCGTGGCCGACCTGGCCGCCCTCCACGACTGGCTGGGCCGCGACGGCCGGTTCGACGTCCGCCGGGCCGTGCTCTGGGGGGCCTCCTACGGCGGCTACATGGTCCTGGCCGGCCTGGCCTTCCAACCCGAGCGCTGGGCGGCCGGGGTGGACGTGGTGGGAATCTCCAGTCTGGTGACCTTCCTGGAGAACACCTCGCCCTGGCGGCGGGCCTCACGGGAGCGCGAGTACGGGTGGCTGGAGCGGGACCGTGCCTTCCTGGAGCGGGCCTCGCCCATCACCCACGTGGAGCGGATACGGGCCCCGCTGTTCGTCATACACGGCGCCAACGACCCCAGAGTCCCGCTCTCCGAGGCCCAGCAGATCCACTCGGTCCTGTCCGCCAGGGGTGTGCCCACCGAGCTGGTCGTGTACCCCGACGAGGGCCACGGCCTGGCCCGGCTGGAGAACCGCGTGGACGCCTACACCAAGGCGGTCGACTTCCTCGACCGCGTCCTGCCCCCTGCGTCCATGTCGCGATGACGTGCCAACTGGGGGTCGGTCATCGCGACATGGACACGGTCAGGGGTCAGGGGGTCAGGGGGTGAGGGCCAGGGTCACCGTGCCCCGGGCCACGGCAAAGGCGACGCGGGGCGCCTCTTCGGGGCCCACGGCCACGGTGACGGCTTCCTCGCCCACGTCCACGACCAGGGCGGCGCTGGCCACGGGGAAGGTGGGCTCGCTCCTGCCGTCGGTCACGTCGAAGGTGGCCAGCACGTCCACTCGCTGGCCCCGGCGCAGGGCCAGGCCACCCTTCCCGGCCGGCACGGCCAGAGCTCGCCGCCCCGGTGGCACCAGGGCGGCGATCCCCTGCACGCCCCACGGAGCCAGCTTGGCCTCGAGGAGCACCTCCTCGGCCACCACCGGCACC